>NZ_JBAKHO010000016.1:0-111955 GCF_036902735.1 Micromonospora lacuserhaii
TGCTCAGCCTCGGCGGCCACCGACCCGAACTACCCCGCCGATGACCACCCGACCCACACATCCGTCACAAGACCCATATTTATGACGCAGAGGCATACCGCTCACCAGCAAATCCATCTCCAGCCCGCGACACGCCCGGGCACCCCGCACCCCCGCACCACGCGGGACCGCGACGACTACAGCTGCACCCCGGTCAGCACCAGCACCCGCGGCTCGGTGTAGTCCTCCATCGCCGAGCGCAGCCCCTCGCGCCCGACGCCGCTCCCCTTCATCCCGCCGTACGGCATCTGGTCGGCCCGGTACGACGGCACGTCCCCGACGATCACCCCGCCGACCTCCAGGACGCGGCCAGCAAGAAACGCCGTCTGAAGGTTGTGCGTGAACACCCCCGCCTGCAACCCGTACGCCGAGTCGTTGACGGCGGCGAACGCCTCGGCGTCGTCTTGGACCCGGGTGACCACCAGCACCGGCCCGAAGACCTCCTCGGTGCAGACCTTTGCGTCCGCCGGGACCGCGGAGAGCACCGTCGGCGGGTAGGTGGCGCCCTCGCGCCGGCCGCCCACCTCGATGGTCGCGCCCGCCGCGACCGCCTCGTCGACCCACTCCTCCACGCGACGGGCCGCGTCCTCGGACACCAGCGGCCCGACGTCCGTCAGCTCCGAGGACGGGTCCCCGGTGCGCAGTTCCTCGACCGACGCGACCAGCCGGGGCAGGAAGCCGTCGTAGAGCCACTCGTGCACGAAGACCCGCTGCACGGCGATGCAGGACTGCCCGGCCTGGTAGTTGGAGAACATGGCGATCCGGTGCGCCGCGAAGGTCAGGTCCTCGTCCGCCGTCCAGTCGGAGCAGATCACCGCCGCCGCGTTGCCGCCCAGCTCCAACGTCACGTGCTTCTCCGGCACCTGCCGGCGGATCGCCGCGCCCACCGGACCCGAACCGGTGAACGACACCACCGGCAGGCGCGGGTCGGCCACCAGGTCGGCGGCGCGCTCGTTCGGCAGCGGCAGCACCGAGAACATCCCCGCCGGCAGCGCCGTCTCGGCCAGGATCTCCCCCAGCAGCAGCGCCGACAGCGGCGTCGCCGGGGCCGGCTTCACGATGATCGGCGCGCCCACCGCGATCGCCGGGGCCACCTTGTGCGCCACCAGGTTCAGCGGGAAGTTGAACGGGGCGATCCCCAGCACCGGGCCGCGCGGCGCCCGTCGCACCAGGGCGATCCGCCCGGTCGCCGTCGGGTCCGTGTCCAGCCGCTGCAACTCGCCCGAGAAGCGCCGGGCCTCCTCCGCCGCCCAGCGGAACGTCGACACCGCCCGCCCCACCTCGGCCCGCGCCCACTTCACCGGCTTGCCGTTCTCCGCGGTGATCAGCGCGGCGACCTCGTCGGCCCGCTCCGCCAGCCGCCGGGACACGTGGTCCAGGGCCGCCGCCCGCACGTGCGCGGGCAGGGCCGCGGCCTCCGCCGCCACCCCGGCCGCCGCCGCGACCGCGGTCTCGACCTGGTCGGCCGTGGCAAAGGAGGTACGCCCCACCACCCGACCGTCGTACGGATGGGTGACGGTCAGCTCGCCCTCACCGTGAACAGGGCGACCGGCGACATAGCAGGCTCTCGGCTCCACGTTCCGCAGCGTAGACGACGCCCGCCCACACGGAAACAGTCGCCTCAGGCCTTGTGGGCCGCGAATTCAGTAGCCAAGATGGCAGCTAGATTGCGAATACCTCCGCTGACCATCGCCCGGCCACCCCTCGGAGACATCCCTATGAGCGACCAGCAGCAGCTGCGCAACTTCGTCAACGGCGAGTACGTCGATCCGGTGGACGGCGGCTACGCCGACCTGATCGACCCCTGTACCGGCGAGGTCTTCGCCCAGGCGCCCGTCTCCGGGACGGCGGACGTCGACAAGGCGATGCAGGCTGCCGCCACCGCCTTCGAAAGCTGGCGGGACACCACCCCCGGCGAGCGGCAGAAGGCGCTGCTCAAGCTCGCCGATGCCGTGGAGGCACGGGCCGCCGAGCTGGTCGACGCCGAGGTACGCAACACCGGCAAGCCCCGCCAGCTCACCGCCGACGAGGAGCTGCCGCCCGCCGTCGACCAGTTCCGCTTCTTCGCCGGCGCCGCCCGGCTGCTCGAGGGCCGCTCCGCCGGGGAGTACATGGCCGGGCACACCTCCTACGTGCGGCGCGAGCCGATCGGCGTCTGCGCGCAGGTCACCCCGTGGAACTACCCGCTGATGATGGCGGTCTGGAAGATCGCCCCGGCGCTCGCGGCCGGCAACACGGTGGTGCTCAAGCCGTCCGACACCACGCCGGTGTCGACGCTGCTGCTCGCCGAGATCGCGTCCGAGTTCTTCCCGCCGGGCGTGTTCAACGTGGTCTGCGGCGACCGGGACACCGGTCGCGCCCTCGTCTCCCACCCCACCCCGCAGCTGGTGTCGATCACCGGCTCGACCCGCGCGGGCATGGAGGTCGCCAGCGCGGCGGCCCCCGACCTGAAGCGGACCCACCTGGAGCTCGGCGGCAAGGCCCCCGTGGTGCTCTTCGACGACGCGGACGTGGCCGCGGCGGCCGAGGCGATCGCCGTCGGCGGCTACTTCAACGCCGGCCAGGACTGCACCGCCGCGACCCGGGTGCTCGCCGGCCCCGGCATCTACGACGACTTCGTCGCCGCCCTCGCCGAGCAGGCCCGCAACACGAAGACGGGCGCGCCGGACGACGAAGACGTGCTCTACGGCCCGCTGAACAACGCCAACCAGCTCGCCCGGGTGCGCGGCTTCGTCGACCGGCTCCCCGACCACGCCACCGTCGAGACCGGTGGATCCCGGCAGGGCACGCAGGGTTACTTCTACGCCCCCACCGTGGTCAGCGGAGTGCGCCAGCAGGACGAGATCATCCGGGACGAGGTGTTCGGGCCGGTCATCACCGTGCAGCGCTTCTCCGACGAGGACGAGGCGGTGCGCTGGGCCAACGGCGTCGACTACGGCCTGTCGGCCTCGGTCTGGACGAAGGACCACGGCCGGGCGATGCGGATGACCCGCCGGCTCGACTTCGGCTGCGTCTGGGTGAACACCCACATCCCGTTCGTCTCCGAGATGCCGCACGGCGGCTTCAAGCACTCCGGGCACGGCAAGGACCTCTCGGTCTACAGCCTGGAGGACTACACCCGGATCAAGCACGTCATGCACAACATCGAGGGCTGAGATGACTTCCTCCGAGGAACTGCACAAGCGGCGCGGGGCGGCGGTCGCCCGAGGGGTCGGCAGCACCATCTCGTCGTACGTCGACCACGCGGGCGGCGGCACCATCACCGACGTCGAGGGTCGGCAGTGGATCGACTTCGCCGCCGGCATCGCGGTCGCCAACGTGGGCAACTCCGCCCCGAGGGTGGTCGAGGCGGTGCGGGCGCAGGTCGAACGCTTCACCCACACCTGCTTCATGGTCGCCCCGTACGAGTCGTACGTGGCGGTCTGCGAGCAGCTCAACGCGCTCACCCCGGGTGACTTCGAGAAGCGCTCGGCGCTGTTCAACTCGGGCGCCGAGGCGGTGGAGAACGCGGTGAAGATCGCCCGGCACGCCACCGGGCGGCCGGCGCTGGTGGTCTTCGACCACGCGTACCACGGCCGGACGAACCTGACCATGGCGCTGACGGCGAAGAACATGCCGTACAAGCACCGGTTCGGGCCGTTCGCCGGGGAGGTCTACCGGGTGCCGATGTCGTACCCGCTGCGCGACGGGGGGCTGTCGGGGGCCGAGGCCGCCGCCCGGGCGATCGAGATGATCGAGAAGCAGGTCGGCGCGGAGAACGTCGCCGCGCTGCTGATCGAACCGATCCAGGGCGAGGGCGGTTTCGTCGTACCCGCTCAGGGGTTCCTGCCGGCGCTGCGCGAGTGGGCGACGGCGGCCGGGGTGGTCTTCGTCGCCGACGAGATCCAGACCGGGTTCTGCCGGACCGGGGAATGGTTCGCCTGCCAGCACGAGGGCGTCGAGCCGGATCTGATCACCCTGGCCAAGGGCATCGCCGGCGGCCTGCCGCTGGCCGCGGTGACCGGGCGGGCGGAGCTGATGGACGCGGTGCACGTCGGCGGCCTCGGCGGCACGTACGGCGGCAACCCGATCGCCTGCGCCGCCGCGCTCGCCGCCATCGAGACCATGCACGAGCTGGACCTGGCCGCCGCCGCCCGGCGAATCGAACAGGTGATGGGCGAGCGGCTGCGCGCCATCGCCGCCCGCGACCCGCGCATCGCCGAGGTACGCGGCCGCGGCGCGATGCTCGCCGTCGAGATGGTCCAGCCCGGCACCCGCACCCCCGACCCGGCCGCCACGGCAGCGGTGTCGGCGGCCTGCCACGCCGCCGGACTGCTCACCCTGACCTGCGGCACGTACGGCAACGTGCTGCGCTTCCTGCCCCCGCTGGTCATCTCCGACGACGAGCTGGCCCGCGGGCTGGCCATTCTGGACGCCGCCTTCGGCTGACGGTCGGCCGGACCGCCGGCCACTCCCCCGTGGGACGCCGCGGATGTCACCCTCGCCGGTGCCATCCGCGGCGTTTCGCTGTCCGGCCGGCGAAGGGCTCCCTCATGGACCGACGATGTCCTATAGTCCTACTGTCGTAGGACAATAGAAGGGTTGGTCTCGGGTGATCGAGTTCGTGCTGGACAGCCGAACCAAGGTGAACACCTACGTGCAGCTGGTCCAGCAGGTCAAGCAGGCCCTACGGGTCGGACTGCTGGCCGCCGGCGACCAACTGCCGAAGGTCCGCGACGTCGCGCAGTCGTTGGCGATCAACCCCAACACCGTGCTCAAGGCGTACCGCGAGCTGGAGATCGAGGGTCTGGTGGAGGGGCGGCCCGGGGTGGGCACCTTCGTCCGCCGCACCCTGGCCGGCCCGTCCCTCGCCGATCAGGCGGGGCTGCGTGAGGAGCTGGTGGCCTGGCTGCATCGCGCCCGAGCCGCCGGCCTCACCCCGGAAGACGTCACCGCCCTGATCGAAACCACCATGCGGGCCGCGCTCACCGCCGACACACCGCGCGCCGAACCCGCCCCAGCAGGATGAGAGGACACCTGATGGAGATCGCGTTGGAGGCCGACCAACTCGGCAAGCGGTACGGCAGAACCTGGGCGCTGCGGGACTGCTCGCTGCGCCTGCCCGCCGGGCGGATCGCCGCCCTCGTCGGCCCCAACGGCGCCGGCAAGAGCACGCTGCTGCACATGGCCGTCGGCCTGCTGCGGCCGGACGCCGGGACAGTAAGGATCTTCGGTCAGGCGCCGTACGACAACCCGGCGGTCCTGCCCGAGGTGGGCTTCGTCGCGCAGGACACCCCGCTGTACCGGGACTTCACCGCGGCGGAGCTGGTCCACCTGGGCAGCCGGCTGAACAGACGCTGGGACTCGGCCCTGGCCCGCAACCGGCTGGCCCAGGTCGGCATCCCACCGAACCTGCCGGTCGGCAAACTGTCCGGTGGGCAACGCGCCCAGGTCGCGCTGGCTCTCGCATTGGCCAAGCGGCCACGGCTGCTGCTGCTGGACGAGCCGGTCGCCAGCCTCGATCCGCTCGCCCGGCGCGAGTTCCTCCAGTCCCTGATGGGCAGCGTGGCCGAATCCGACACGACCGTGCTGCTCTCCTCGCACCTGCTGGCCGACCTGGAACGAGTCTGCGACTACCTGATCGTGCTGCACGCGGCGCGGGTGCAGGTCCTCGGCACGGTCGACGACCTGGTGGCCGGGCACCGGCAGCTCGTCGGGCCCCGGCACGACGGCGGGCCGCTCGGCGGCGTCGCCACGGTGGTCCGGGCCAGCCACACCGACCGGCAGTCGACCCTGCTGGTCCGCACGGACGGTCCGATCACCGACCCGTCCTGGAGCGTCCGCGAGGTCGGCCTGGAGGACGTCATCCTGGCCTACCTGGCCGACGGTGAGACGACCACCCGGCACGCCGAGTGGGAGGTGCCGGCATGATCTGGCTGGCGTGGCGACAGCACCGCAGGCAGGCACTGGTCACCCTGCTCGGGTTCGCGGTGCTCGCCGCCGTGATGATCCCGATCGGCCTGTCGATGCGGCACACGTTCGCCGACCTCGGGTTGCCGGAGTGCGTCCGGCAGCTGTCCCGCACCGACGTGACCCCGGCGACCACCGAGGGCTGCGAGGCGACGTTCCGCCGGTTCACCAACCGGTACGGCAGCCTGAACCTGGTCGCCGTACTCCTGCTCGTCCTGCCGATGCTGGTCGGCCTGTTCTGGGGCGCCCCGCTGGTCGCCCGCGAGGTGGAGCAGGGCACGCACCGGTTCGCCTGGACCCAGGGGATCGGCCGCCGGCACTGGGCGCTGGTGAAGTTCGGTCTGGTCGGCGCGCTGACGGTGGGCGCGGCGGTCTGCTACGGGCTGGGCATGTCCTGGTGGGTCAGCCCGTTGACCCAGGCGGCCGGGGAGGGACGCTTCGGCTTCATCGTCTTCGACCTGCAGGGCATCGCGCCGATCGGTTACACCCTCTTCGCCGTGGCGCTCGGCATCTTCGCCGGCACCTTCTGGGGTCGGATGCTGCCGGCCATGACCGTCACCCTGGTCGGGTTCATCGGCGTCCGGGCGGCGGTGGCGATCCTTGTCAGGCCGCACTATCAGCCGGCCCGCACGCTCACCTTCCCGGTGGAGGGGACCGGGCCGGCGCAGCGGCACCGGGGCGACTGGGTCCTGGCCAGCGGGGTCCGCAGCGCCGACGGGAAGATGGTGGCCGCCGACAGCCAGATCCAGTGCGCGCCGCCCGGCCAGGGGCCGCGCGAGCGCGTCTGCGGGGCGGACCTCGGTCTCGGGCCCGGTGCCTACAACTGGCGTCTCTATCAGCCGGCGGACCGGTTCTGGCTGTTCCAGGGCATCGAGACCGGGATCTTCGTGGCCCTGGCGGCGCTCCTGCTGTTCCTGGCCCTGCGCCGGATCCGCCGCATCGCCTGAGCCGCGGTCCTCATCCGCTCCGGTGGAACACCATGGCTGTCACCGCACCCCGGAGACAGCCATGGTGTTCCGCCCGTCGCCGGACCGGTCAGAGGTCAGCGCAGCAGCTCGACCGTGTTGCGGCGAACGAGGTTCTTGCCGGGCTCGCGGATCAGGTCCATCGCGGCGGCGTTGAGCAGCACGCAACTGCCCGACGGCCCGGCCACCGTCACCGTCGCGGCCTTACCGTTGTCCAGGTTCGTCACCCGCAGCCGGGTGCCGACGGGGAACCGACCGCTGGTCGCGGCGGGCGCACCGCCCTCGGCGGAGAAGGTGATCGACCCGCTGCACGCGCTGGCCGCCGCCGGCGCGGACCCGGCGCCGGGACGGGCGTCACCGGGTCGGGCCTCCCCCGGCTGGTCGCCCCGGCCGGGGCGGGCCGAGCTGCCGGGCGTCACCCCACCGTCGAGGCGTTCCACCAGGTTGCGCCGGACGACGTTCTTGCCGGGCTCGCGGATCAGGTCCATCGCGGCGGCGTTGAGCAGCACGCAACTGCCCGACGGCCCGGCCACCGTCACCGTCGCGGCCTTGCCGTTGTCCAGGTTGGTCACCCGCAGCCGGGTGCCCAGCGGGAACCGGTCGCTCGTCGCGGCCGGGGCGCCCGCCTCGGCCGAGAACGTGACGGCTCCCTGGCAGGCGCTCTGTCGTTCGGGCGTGGTGGCGGCGAACCCGAGCCCGGTCCCGACCGCGACCGCCGCCGCGGCGACCGCCGCCACCCCACCCGCCAGCACGTGCTTCCGCTGCACCTTCACCACATCTCCCGTCGTTGCTCGATCACCTACGACGACGGGTACGGGCTGGGAGCACTGCCCGGTTCACGCTTACCGAAAAGTAAGTGGGAAGATCACCGTCTGCCGATGCCCAGGGTGCTCTGCGTGGGCAGCATCCCGGAGGCGACCACCGCCTGGGTCACCGGCGCGACCAACTGGGCGAGCCGACCGACGGCCGGCCCGAGCGCCCGCCACGGCCCGGCGGCCAGCTCGTCGGTACGCCGTTCCACCTCGTCGCGCAGCGCGCGACCGGATGCGGTCGCCAGCCCGGACGCGTCGACCAGGCCCCGGGCGGCGAGCCGTTCCCGGGCCGCGGCCCACTCGTCCGCCGTCCAGCGCCGGCTGGCGAAGACCTCGACGGGGGCGGCCCCGACGGCGGCGAAGGAGACCAGCGCCTCGGTCGGGTCGAGGCCGGCGGTGAGCAGCGCCGCCACGTGCCCGTCGCCGCGGTGCTCGCGCAGGACGGTGGCCGCCTGCCAGAGCGCCAGGTGCGGGGCGTCCGGCCAGGGCAGGTCGGCGTTGGCGGCGGCCAGCGGACGACCGGCCAGGTCGGCGGCCTCGGCCGCGCGGCGGGCCAGCGTGGCGGCCTCGGCCAGCTCGGGCGAGTCGACCCGGTCGCCGAGCAGGGCACGCAGCGCCCGGTCCACCCCGGACAGCCGGGCGTCGAGGACCTTGGCCGGGTCGGCGGCCGACCAGATCGCCGGGACGTACTCGGCGACCATGCGCGGGTTGAAGCTGTAGTAGGTGGCGGTGACCAGCTCCGGCCCGGCCGCGCCGAGCGGGGCGGAGCGCAGGGCGAAGTAGCCGGGCCAGCGCTCGTCGGTGGCCAGCCCGAGGGCCGCGGCCTCCTCGGTCAGTTCCGGCGCGTAGTAGACCAGTGCGTGCACCGGCTCGATGAGCTGCCACAACCGTCGCACCATGGCGAGTTCCATCTCGACCTCCCCGAGTTATCTTGTCGTTGTCAAGTTACTGGCGAGGAGCGGTACTTGTCAATGACAAGATGCGGGCGAAGAGGTGGGCCCGGGAGACGTCCCGGGCCCACCGGTGGCTCAGATGTCGTTGTGCCAGCCGCGCCTGATCTCGCCCGCCGGCCTGGGCTCGCCCCTGCCGACCACCCGCCAGAAGCGGTCCGGCTCGGCGTGGTCGCGCAGCGAGACCTCGACGCCGACCCGTACCCGGCGGTCGTCGGCCACCCAGGCGACCAGGTGACGGTCGTCGCTGACCAGTTGAAGTTGCACCATCATCCGTTCCCGCGTCCCGACCATCACGACCGCCCTCTCCGTGCCGTCCCGCCACCGCGCTGTGCGGAGCGGCACCCAGCATGAGCCGACGACAATCGACCGGGCAATCGCTATTGGCGATCCGGGGTGAGCTGCGCCACGATGGGCGCGAGGAGGTCGCCGATGGCTGACCCGTGGCTCGCCCTGGAATTCGGCGCCGATCCGGCCGAGCGGATCGCGCAGGTCGGCGCCGCCCACGAAGCGTTCCTCACCGCCGGCACCACCCCCGCCCGGGTCCGCGAGGTGGTCCGGCGCTCCTGGGAACGCTCGGCGCTCCTCGACCCGGAGGCCACCGCCCCCGTCGACCTCACCGACGACGCACTGGAGCACTACCGCGCCGCCCACCCGCTCGCCCAGGTGCTGCCGCTCTTCCGCGACCTGCTCGGCGGGATCGCCCAGGACGGGGCGCACCTGATGGCGGTCTGCGACGCGTACGGGCGGCTGCTCTGGGTGGAGGGGCACCCCGGGGTGCTCCGGCACGCCGAGCGGATGAACTTCGTTCCCGGCGCCCGCTGGGACGAGGAGCACGCCGGGACCAACGCGCCCGGCACCGCCCTCGCCGTCGACCACTGCGTGCAGATCTTCGCCACCGAGCACTTCGTCCGCCCGGTGCAGCGCTGGACCTGCGCCGCCGCGCCGATCCACCACCCGGCCACCGGCCGGCTGCTCGGTGCGGTCGACATCACCGGCGGCGACCACCTGGCCACCCCGCAGAGCCTCGCCCTGGTCCGGGCCACCGCCCGGGCCGCCGAGGCGTTCCTGGCCGGCGCCGAACCGGTCGAGCCGGACGTGATCCAGGTGGCGACGCTCGGCCGGGACGAGGCCGAGCTGCGGATCGGCGGGCGTCGGGTCCGGCTCGGCCGCCGGCACAGCGAGCTGCTGGTGCTGCTCCTCGACCACCCAGAGGGGCGCACCGGGGAACAGCTCGGCCTCGACCTCTACGGCGACGACCGGCTGCACCCGGTCACCCTGCGCGCCGAGCTGTCCCGGCTGCGCCGGGCGCTCGGCCCGGAACTGCTCGGCTCCCGCCCGTACCGGCTGCGCGGGACCGTGCGCGCGGACTTCCGTACCGTCGGCGACCTGCTGGAACGCGGCGATGCGGCGGGGGCGCTCGACGCGTACCCGGGAAGTCTGCTGCCCGGCTCCGACGCGCCGGGAGTGGCGCGACTGCGCCGGCGGATCGACGGGCAGCTACGCGCGGCCGTGCTGGCCGCCGCGGATCAGGCGCTGCTCGCGGCCTGGACCGCGACGCCCGCCGGCGCCGACGACCTCACCGCCTGGCAGGCCCTGGCGCGGGCCCTGCCGCCGGGCGCGCCGCGCCGGCCGCTCGCCGTGGCGCGCATCCGCCAGCTCGCCCAGGAGTACGACCTGCCAGGCGCAACGTTCCTGCAACGTCGGTGAAACTAGGGTCCCGCCAACCACCCCACACGGACGGCGGAGGTACCCATGGCGCGCTACGACGCCCCCACCCACTGGCAGTCCCGGTACGACCACTACATCGGCGGCGAATACGTGAAGCCGCACCGCGGCCAGTACTTCGAGAACCCCAGCCCGGTCACCGGCCAGACCTTCTGCGAGGTGGCCCGCGGCACGGCGGAGGACGTCGAGAAGGCGCTCGACGCCGCGCACGGCGCCGCCGACGCCTGGGGACGCACCTCGGTCGCCGACCGGGCGCTCATCCTCAACAAGATCGCCGACCGGATGCAGGAGAACCTGGAATCCCTCGCCGTCGCCGAGACCTGGGAGAACGGCAAGCCGGTACGCGAGACGCTGGCCGCCGACATTCCGCTGGCCATCGACCACTTCCGCTACTTCGCCGGCGCGATCCGGGCCCAGGAGGGCTCCCTGGGCGAGATCGACGACGACACCGTGGCGTACCACTTCCACGAGCCGCTCGGCGTGGTCGCGCAGATCATCCCGTGGAACTTCCCGATCCTGATGGCCACCTGGAAGCTCGCGCCCGCGCTGGCCGCCGGCAACACGGTGGTGCTCAAGCCGGCCGAGCAGACCCCGGCGTCGATCCACTACTGGCTGTCGCTCGTCGCGGACCTGCTCCCGCCGGGCGTACTCAACATCGTCAACGGCTTCGGCGTCGAGGCGGGCAAGCCGCTGGCGTCCTCGCCCCGGGTGGCGAAGGTGGCGTTCACCGGCGAGACCACCACCGGGCGGCTGATCATGCAGTACGCCAGCGAGAACATCAAACCCGTCACCCTGGAACTGGGCGGCAAGAGCCCGAACATCTTCTTCGACGACGTGAGCGCCGCCTCCGACGACTTCCTGGACAAGGCGCTCGAAGGCTTCACCATGTTCGCCCTCAACCAGGGCGAGGTCTGCACCTGTCCGTCCCGGGCGCTCATCCAGCAGGGCCACTACTCGGACTTCCTCGCCGCGGCCGTCGAGCGCACCAAGGCGGTGAAGCAGGGCCACCCGCTGGACACCGACACGATGATCGGCGCGCAGGCCTCCAACGACCAACTGGAGAAGATCCTGTCCTACCTGGACATCGGGCGGCAGGAGGGCGCGAAGGTGCTCACCGGCGGTTCCCGGGCGGACCTCGGCGGGGAACTGTCGGGCGGCTACTACGTCGAGCCGACGATCTTCGAGGGCGACAACTCGATGCGGATCTTCCAGGAGGAGATCTTCGGGCCGGTGGTCTCGGTGACCTCCTTCGCCGACCTCGACGACGCCGTGAAGATCGCCAACGACACGCTCTACGGGCTCGGCGCGGGCGTGTGGAGCCGGGACATGAACACCGCGTACCGGGCCGGGCGGGCGATCCAGGCCGGCCGGGTCTGGACGAACTGCTACCACGCCTACCCGGCGCACGCCGCGTTCGGCGGGTACAAGCAGTCCGGCATCGGCCGGGAGAACCACAAGATGATGCTGGAGCACTACCAGCAGACCAAGAACCTGCTGGTCAGCTACTCCACAAAGAAGCTGGGCTTCTTCTGATGGCTGCCGCTTCCGACGGTGCCGCGGCTCCCGGTGTTCCGGGGGCCGCGGCAGCGCCGCCCGTCTCGGTGACCCCCGCGGCGGCCGAGCTGATCCGGTCGCTGCGGGACCGGCACGGGCCGCTGATGTTCCACCAGTCCGGCGGCTGCTGCGACGGCAGCGCCCCGATGTGCTACCCGGCCGGCGAGTTCCGCACCGGCGGCTCGGACGTCCTGCTGGCGGCACTCGACGTGGACGGCGTGCCCGAGCCGGTCGAGTTCTGGATGTCGTCGTCGCAGTGGGAGCTGTGGAAACACACCCGGCTCACGGTCGACGTGGTGCCCGGCCGGGGCAGCGGCTTCTCGCTGGAGGCGCCGGACGGGGTCCGCTTCCTCATCCGCTCCCGCCTGGCACCCTGACGCCCCGGGTCCTCGCGGCGGAGCCCGGGCTCCGCCTCGGGTCCTCGCGGCGGAGCCCGGGCCAAAGATTCCTCCACCTCAACTCTGCCCCTCCCGACCCGGCGATCCGGTGCGGGTCGTGACCGAGTGCGGCAACCAGCGATGAGCGCAGAAGCCGACCGGCCAACACAAAAAGGGACTTCCGACTCTTCGCTGACTGATCTGGACAGCGGACGATGGAGCTGCCAGGGCGCGAACCGGGCGACCATGCCCGCACTCGGCGCCCCTTTGGGAGGTGACCCAGATGAACGGGTCATGGTCAACAGATCAGAGACCGCGCAGCGGAACGAGGAGGATCCGTACGGGGCTGGCCGCCCTCGCGGTCATGGCACTGACCGCCCTGGGTGCGGCGGTTGCGTCCCCGGCCCAGGCCGCGGACAGCGCCCCCTACCAGGCGACGGTCTTCACCAAGGGGTACGACACGTCGAACCGCGTCACGCTCACGTTCGACGCGGACTGGCCGACCCAGGACAACGCCGTGAGCAAGGCCAACCTGGCGAAGGTCCTGCAGACGCTGAGCGCGAACGGCATCACCGCCGGGTTCGGGCTCACCGGGCGGTACGTGGAGCAGAACCCTGTCGACGCGCGCGCCATCGCCGCCGCCGGCCACAAGGTCATCAACCACAGCTACGACCACCCCAACTTCCTGAACCTCACGCAGGCTCAGCGGTGGTCGCAGCTGGACCGCGCCGAGGCTGCCCTCAAGGCTGCCGGTCTCGCGTCGGCCGGCTGGTTCCGTACGCCGTACCGGGCCGGCTACCTGGACTCGGGCGTGAACCGGGACCTGGCCCTGCGCGGGTACTACATCAACTTCGACTGGACCTACGACACCACCGGCTACCGGGCGGCGTCGTGGTCGGTGATCAGCTCGCGGATCGACGCGTACACCGTGCCGGGCGCGATCCTGGTCATGCACATCAGCGCGCCGTCGACGGACCCGATGTACCTGCAGAACACCATCGACAAGCTGCGCGCCAAGGGGTACACCTTCGCCAGCCCGTACCAGGCGACGACGTGGGGTGCCATCCGGACCAGGTATCTGGCGCTGGGCGGCCCTAAATCGGCCTTCGGGGCTCCCATCACCGGGAAGATGACCGCCACCACGAGTGACACCGCGGTGCAGTGGTTCCAGCAGGGCCGGATCTACTGGCGCAGCGACGCCAGTGGCGCCTACTACGTGTTCGGCGGCATCCTCAACAAGTACCGCTCGCTGGGCACCGTGAACGGGTTCCTGCGCTTCCCGACCACCGACCAGCTGGCGGGGGCGAACGGCGGCAGGTACAACCACTTCCAGGGCGGGTCCATCTACTGGACCTCGGCCACCGGGGCACACGAGGTGCACGGCGGCATCCGGACCAAGTGGGCGTCGCTGGGCTGGGAGCGCGGGTTCCTCGGCTACCCGCGCAGTGACGAGGTCGCCGTGACGAACGGGCGTGCCTCCCAGTTCCAGGGCGGCAACATCTACTGGTCCTCCACCACCGGAGCCCACGAGGTGCACGGCGCGATCCTCACCCGCTACCTCAGCCTCGGTGGCACCGGGAGCCGGCTCGGGTTGCCGACCACGGACGGGTACGCCGTCTCGGTCGGCCAGCGCAGCGACTTCCAGCACGGCTCGATCATCTACAACACCACGACGGGCACCATCACGGTCATCTACCGGTGACCCGCCGATCCGGCCCACCTCACCCTGAGGTGGGCCGGCTGCTGCCCGCCGCGCCGGACTCGATCAGCCCCGACACGACGGCGGGCGGGCGCCAGGCGCCCGCCCACGGTCGGTGATCCGTCAGCCGATGCTGAAGACGGCGTTGTCCATCTCGCCGCGGAACTGGTCATTGTTGGTGAGGCCGGCCCCCTTGGCGCCGATGTTCACCTTGGCGGTGCTGGAGATGTTCATCGTCGCGCCGGCTTCGGTGTCCACCGTGTCGGCGCCGACGATCAGGCTCAGCACGTCCCCGCGCCGCTTGCACTGGACGAACTTCCAGCCCTGGTCGGCGATGGAGACGTCGGTGGTGAGCAGGACGGCGGCGGCGGGGTTGCCCGCGCTGTCCGTGCCGGCGATGCGGCAGCCCGGCTTGCCGCCGTCGAGCTGGAGCTTCCACTGGGCGGGGTCGGCGAAGACTCCCTTCTGCATCAGGTTCGCCCCGCTGGTCACCTGACCCGAGGTGACCTTCACCAGGGTGCTGATGGTGAAGTCCTGGGTGCCCGGGTTGAGGTTGGCGGCGTCCGGCACCTGGATCACGGCGCTGCCCGACGCCGGGAAGGCGATCGCCGGGCTGGTGCCGGTGCCACTCGGACGGGTCGCCCGGGAGATGCTGCCCGGGTCGCTCACCGCGATGCACCCCGAGTCGCCCGGGGTGGCCACGTCGGCGAAGCAACCGGACGTCCACGGGCCGGGCTCGACCTGACCGGTCGGGGTGGCGTCGAAGTCGAGCCGCAGTTGCTCGGTGGCCGCGTACGCGGGTGCGGTGTCGACCAGCACGGCGGCGGCGAGAGCGGTCACACCCAGGGCGAATGCGGACATGGTTCGACCCATGAAGGTCCTCCGGAGATGGGGCTGCGGGCCCCCGTACGGCCGCAGCGTCCTGAAAGGATCACTGCCCGTTGCGCCGCTGTCAATGCCCGCTCAGTCCTCGCAGGCGTATCCGTCGTTGTCACGGTCGAGGTCGTAGATGTCCGTTCCGATGACCCGGACCGGGCCGCTCACGTAGGCGGGACCGTTGCCGCTGCCACCGGCGCAGTCGACGTCGCTGGCGATCGGGACGCAGCCGCTGTAGTTCGGGTCGCAGCTCGATTCCTGCTTGGTGCCCACCGCGACGACCTGGGTGACCGGCTGCTTCGTCACCACCGAGCGGACCAGCTTGCGCCCGGTGCGCACCCCGTCGGTCAGCGTCACCTGGTAGGTCAGCGTCCGTACCCCGTCGACGCCCCGGGTGCGGACCTTCCGGGTGCCCTCGGCCAGGTCCGGGTCCTGCACGGTCCGCGTGCCGTACCGGATCGTCTGCCGTTGGGTCTCGGTGCGGACCTCCACCCGCGGTGTCGGCGACGGCGTGGGCGACGGTGCGGCGGACGTCGGGGAGGGCGCGACCGCGACCGGGGAGGCCGGTTCACTCGTGCTCGGCACCACCACGGGCGGCGCGGCCGACGGGGCGTTCTGGTCGTCGGCCACCGCCCGCCGGTCCTGCGGCGAGTCGTCGGTGAAGGCGCCGATCACCGCCACGCCGGAGCAGCAGAGCAGGAAGACGGAGAGCAGCATCCCACCGATGACCACCCCGGTCCGCCTGCCCGGGCTCAGCCGACCGAACCAACCGGGCTGCCGGGCGGGCGGGACGGGCGGATACGGCTGGCCGAAAGCGGGCGGCGGCGTGGTCGTCACCCGGTCGAGTCTCCTACCTACGGACCGTGACGAAAACCGCCGTACCTCTTCTCACCTGCGTCGATGGTCGTCCCGCCGGGGTCCGACAGGTCCGGCGCCGGCCCGGACGTCCATCCACGGCCACCCGCGCGGGCGTCCCCGGTGGACGATCGCCCGAGGCCGCCCCCGGCTCGCCACCTGACGCGTCCCGCACCCGGTACCTTTCGGGCGATCAGGCGATCTGCCGCAGGTCGTTGCCATACCCGAAGATGATCCGGAGCCGAGCGCCGAGGGCCCCCGCACCTGACGCCGCACAAACCTCCGGGCACCTCCCCACACCCGCGATCTTGCACTTGCGGCCCACCCGTCGCCCTTTACGCGTCATTTGTTGGGGCCCCAACTGCAAGATCGCGGCAGGCGGGGGTGGGGGGCGGGGCGGGGTGGGGTGGGGTGGGGTGGGGCGGGGTGGGGGCGGGGGTGTTCAGGTCAGGGTGGCGGCGACCGTGGCGACTATGTGAGCCGGGCGACGGTAGAGGTCGCGGTCGGTGAAGTGGCGCATCGTCCAACCGTTGGCGGCCAGCCAGTTGCCGCGGTCCCGATCGTGCCGCAGCCGGTCGCGGTCCAGGTGGGACATGCCGTCGTACTCGACACCGATCCGCTGCTTTCGATATCCGAGGTCGAGCCGGAAGCGCAGCGCCCCGTCCTGGTCGTACACCTCGAGCTGCGGTTCGGGAACCGGGAGTCCGCCGTCGATCAGCACCAGGCGCAGCTGGCTCTCCTGCCGGCATTCGGCTCGCCCGTCCGCCAATAGCGTCAGGTCGCGAGCCTGCCGTACGCCGCGCAGCCCTCGGTGGGTCAACGCCTCCTCGATCAGCTCGTCCCGGCACACCGCCCCGGATCGGACTGCCGCGTCGAGCACCGGCAGGGCGTCCAGCCGACGGACGGTGCGTGCCAGGTCGACCGCGCACCGAGCAGGCGGGACACATGGCAGCCCGCCCACCAGGACGGATTGCACGGGCAGTACGGAATGGTGCACCACCAGACCGGGGAGTCGCGGTTTCGGCACCGCGGCCGGCAACTGGACGTGGACGGCCTCCTCCCGCAACACGCCGAAGCCGTGGAGGCGGGCGGCCGTGTTTCGGGCCAGTATCGCCTCGGGAGGCAGGCACATCAGCATCGCCCGTAGAGCGTCGAGGTCTGAGGCACCCGGATCCCCGTAGACGCCGCGACGCACCCGGATGACCCGACCCCTCGCCAGGTGGGTCCGCAGCCGCCTACGGGTGGTCACCTGGAGCAGAAACCTGGTGCGCCAGAGCCCGCTCGCCATGACGGCACAATCCCCGACCAACCCACCCCGCCGCCCCCCACACCCCTTCCCCTGTGGACAACCCACCCCCCTGTGGAAAACCCCCGCCCCGCGCTCCCCACGACCTCCTGCCGCCGATCTTGCACTTCGGGCCCGCAGAATGTCGCCTTTGTCGGGGAAATCCCGGCCGCAAGTGCAAGATCGCGCGGGGGGAGGGGGCGGGGGGCGGGGGCGGGGGCGGGGGGCGGGGGGGGTTAGCGGGCGTCGAGGAGGGGCTGGCTTGGGTTCCATGGGGGACCGCCGGCGGCGTCTCGGCGTCGTCGGGCGATTGCCGAGAGTGCCTCCAGCACCACCCGGTTGCCGAGGTACGCGGTGATGTCGGCGTGGTCGTACGGCGGGGCGACCTCGACCACGTCCACGCCGACGACGGGGAGTTCGTAGCAGACCCGGCGGACCGCGTCGAGCAGCTGCCGGGAGGTCAGGCCGCCCGGCTCGGGGGTGCCGGTGCCGGGCGCCATACCGGGGTCGACCACGTCCACGTCGACGGAGAGGAAGACGCCCTCGCACTCGTCGGTCGCGATGGTGAAGGCCTCCGAGAGGCACGGATCGAGTCCCCGGGCGACCAGCTCGGTCATCTCGTACGAGCGCATCCGCTGCTCGGCCATCCAGGCCAGGGTCGGCGGGTCGGGCCAGTAACCGCGCAGGCCGATCTGGAGGAACCGGTCGCCGCGCACCGCGCCGGATTCGATCAGCCGGCGCATCGGCTGGCCGTGCCCGTGCAGCGAGCCGAACTCGACGTGGCCGGTGTCGGCGTGCGCGTCGAAGTGCACCAGCGACACCCGGCCGAGGCCGTGCTGGCGGGCCACCCCGGTGGCGTCGGGCAGCGCGATGGAGTGGTCACCGCCGAGCACGACCGGGATCGCACCGGCGGACGCGACGGCGAACACAGCGGTTTCCAGGGCGGCCAGCGAGCGCTCGATGTCGCCGGAGAACATCTCCACGTCGCCGGCGTCGTAGACGCGCAGGTCGCGCAGGGCGTCGACGCGCAGTGCCAGCGACGGTCGGGAGCCGTCGTGCGGCAGGTAGCAGGCCTGCCGGATGGCGGACGGGCCGAACCGGGTACCGGGTCGGTGTGACGTGCCGCCGTCGAAGGGCGCGCCGACGATCACCACGTCGGCGTCGGCGTACGTGTCGGGTTCGTCGAGGGTGCAGCGGTCGACGCCGAGGAAGGTGACGTCGGGGCCGTACATCGGGCCGTAGCGGGTCACCGCTCCTCCATGCCCCAGGGCGAGCCGTAGCCGGTGAGCAGGTCGAGGAAGGGGCGCGGGGGCAGCGCCTCCGGGCCGAGCACACCCGCGCCGGACCAGGCGCCGGTGGCGAGCAGTTCCAGCGCCACCACCGGGTTGACCGCGGTCTGCCAGACCACCGCCTGGTGGCCGTACTCCCGCATGGACCACTCGTTGTCGACCACGTGGTAGAGGTACACGCGACGGGGTTGGCCGTCGACGCCGGTGCCGGTGACGTACGTGCCGGCGCAGGTCTTGCCGCGCATCCGGTCGCCGAGGGTGGCCGGGTCGGGCAGGCTGGCCGCGACCACGTCGCGCGGCGACACCTGGACGCCCCTGACCGTCACCGGCTTCGTCGAGTCCAGGCCGACCTTGTGCAGCGACTTCAGCACCTCGATGAACTCGTCGCCGAGGCCGTACTTGAAGGTGACCCGCTTCGCCTGCACCCAGCGCGGGATGAGCAGCACCTCCTCGTGCTCCACGTTGACACACTCGACCGGGCCGATGCCCTCGGGGAAGTCGAAGACCTCCGGCTCGCTGAACGGCTCGGTGGTGTACCAGCCCCGATCCTTCTCCCAGATCACCGGCGGGTTCAGGCACTCCTCGATGGTGGTCCAGATGGAGAACGACGGCGCGAAGTCGTACCCGTCGACGGTGAGGTTCGCGCCGTCGCGGACTCCGATCTCGTCGATCTCGCTGAACAGTTCGTCGGCGGCGTAGCGGGCGAAGACGTCCGACAGGCCCGGCTCGATACCGATGCCGCAGAGCGCGAGTCGGCCGGCGGCCTCCCACCGGTCGGCCACGGCGAACTGCTCGTCGCCGAGCTTGACGCCGGTCTCCGCGTAGGGCCGGGCGGGGTGCGGGTGGGACAGCGACATCGCCATGTCGAGGTAGTCGGCCCCCGCGGCGAACGCGCCGTCGAAGATCGGCATGACGAAGCGCGGGTCGACGGCGTTGAGCACGTGGGTGATCCGGTGCTCCCGGCAGAGCGCGGCGACCGCGTCGGCCGAGGAGGCGTCGACCTTCGCGGCAACGAACCGGTCGCCCTGACCGTCGACCGCGCGCTCGGCGCGGCCCAGGTCGTAGTCGGCGACGACCATGGTCTGGAAGAAGTCGCGGCGGGCAGCGATGGCTACGGCGGCGGAGCCGACGCCACCGGCGCCGACGAGGAGGATGCGCATCAGGAATCAAACCCCAAACCAAGACGATCGAGAGTACGGAGCCAGAGGTCACGCCGGCCCTCGCGCGCGTCGGCGCGGGCCAGCGACCAGCGGGTGAGGTTGATGCCGGCGGCCCGGACGGGCTCCGGCGGGAACGGCAGCGGGGTGCTGCGGACCAGGTCGAGTCGGGTCAGCGGGGTCTCCTGGCCGCCCAGCAGGTCGAGCATCACCCGGGCCCCGAACCGGGTCGCCCCGACGCCGAGGCCGGTGTAGCCGGCCGCGTACGCCAGCCGGCCGTCGTAGGCGGTGCCGAAGAACGGGCAGAACCGGGTGCAGGTGTCGATGACCCCGCCCCAGTTGTGGCTGAAGCGGAGCCCGTCGAGCTGCGGGAACGTGGTGAAGAAGTGGTCGGCGAGGGCGGCGAAGGTGGCCGGCCGCTGTGCCAGCTCCGGCGCGACCCGGTTGCCGTAGTGGTAGACCGCGTCGTAGCCACCGAAGAGGATCCGCCCGTCCCCGGTGATCCGGTAGTAGTGGAACTGGTTGCCGGTGTCCGCGAGGCCCTGCCGGTTCCGCCAGCCGATCGCGTCCCGCTGCTCGGGAGTCAGCGGCTCGGTCATCAGGGCGTAGTCGTAGACCGGCACGACCCAGTTGCGCAGCCGGCGCAGCAGCGGCGGGAACGCGTTCGTGGCGAGCACCACCTGCTGGGCCCGGACGGCCCCCGGGGCGACGTCCGGGCCGCCGGCCGTGCGCGCGGCCAGCGCGGCGCCGTCGCGGCGCAGCCCGGTGACCCGGGTGTGCTCGTGGATCCGCACCCCCTCGGCGAGGCAGGCCCGGCGCAGGCCCCAGGCCAGCTTCGCCGGGTCGAGCATGGCCACCCGGTCGGCGTCCCACAGCCCACCGAGGTACGTCGGCGAGTGCACCTCGGCGCGCACCTCGTCGGCGTCGAGCAGCCGGACGTCGTGGCCGTACCGGCGGGCCAGCGCCTCGTCCTCGGCCAGCCCGGCGAGCTGGTAAGGCGCCACCGCCACCGCCAGCTCACCGGTGCGCTCGAAGTCGCAGTCGATGCCGTACGCGTCGACGGTGGCGGCGATGGCGTCCAGGTTCTGCCGGCCCAGCCACTCCAGCACGTCGATCTCGCCGGGGAAGCGGTCCACGCCGTTGGCCAGCCCGTGGGTCAGCGAGGCGGCGCAGAACCCGCCGTTTCGCCCGGACGCCGCCCAGCCGCAGGTGCCGGCCTCGACCAGCAGCACGTCCCGGTCCGGGGCGTCCCGCTTGGCGAGCAGCGCCGCCCAGAGGCCGCTGTAGCCGCCGCCGATCACCAGCAGGTCGGTGTCGGTCGTACCGGTCAGCGGCGGCAGCGGGTCGGGGCGTTCCGGGCGGTCCAGCCAGTAGGGGACGGGCGCCGCGTCGGCGAGCGCCCGGCCGGTATGCGGGAGTGTCATGACGGGCCGTTCGCCCGTCCGCCCGCCGGAGCGGGGACCGCGACCTCGGCGCGCCGGGACCGCCGGCCGCGCAGCGAGCTGGCGCCCACGAGCAGCAGGGCGATCACGAACATCGCCGTGCCGATGACGTTGACCTGCGGCGGGATGCCGCGCTGGGCGGCGCCCCAGACGTACATCGGGAAGGTGACGGTGGTGCCGGCGTTGAAGTTCGTGATGATGAAGTCGTCGAAGCTGAGCGAGAAGGCGAGCAGGGCGGCGGCCACGATGCCGGGCAGCACCAGGGGCAGGGTGATCCGCCGGAAGGTCTGCCACTCGCTGGCGTAGAGGTCCATCGCGGCCTCCTCCAGCCGCCGGTCCATCCCGGCCAGCCGCGCCTTCACGGTGACCACCACGAACGACACGCAGAACATCACGTGCGCGATGACGATGGTCCAGAAGCCCTGCGGCACGCCCGCGGAGACGAAGAGGGCGAGCAGCGAGGTGCCCATCACCAGCTCCGGGCTGGCCATCGGCAGGAAGATCAGCACGTTCAGCCCGGTCCGACCGCGGAACCGGTGCCGGACCAGCGCGAACGCCATCAGCGTGCCGAGCACGGTGGCCACCACCGTGGCGATGAAGCCGATCTGCACGCTGCGGACCACCGCGTCGCACATGTCGGAGGTGGCGCACGGGTGGGTCCAGTTGTCCAGGGTGAACTCGTGGAAGTCGTACGACAGCCGGCTCGACGGGCGGTTGAAGGAGAGCGCGGCCACCACCAGGATCGGCAGGGAGAGGTAGCCGAGCACCAGCAGGGCCACACCCATCACCCAGCGGTCGGCCAGCCAACGGGACAGTTTCACAGCACCTCCTCCGTGCCGGCCCGGCGCAGGTAGACGAAGACGATCGCGAGGATCGCCGCCATCAGCAGGAACGACAGCGCGGCGCCCTGCGGGTAGTCCAGCCGGACCAGGAACGCCGAGTCGATGACGTTGCCGATCATGTACTGGTTCGGGGTGCCGAGCAGCTCGGCGTTGATGTAGTCACCGGTGGCCGGGATGAAGAAGAGCAGCGTGCCGGCGATCAGGCCGGGCATCGACAGCGGCAGGGTGACCCGTCGGAACGCCTGCACCGGGCTGGCGTAGAGGTCGCTGGCCGCTTCCAGCAGCCGGTAGTCCAGCCGCTCCAGGCTCGCGTACAGCGGCAGCACCAGGAAGGGCAGGAAGTTGTACGTCAGGCCGAGCACCACCGCGAACGGCGTGGCGAGCAGCCGGCCGTCGGGGGCGAGCAGGTGGACGTCGCGCAGCAGCCCGACGAACCAGCCGTTGTCCGACAGGATGGTCTTCCAGGCCAGGGTGCGGACCAGGAAGCTGGTGAACATCGGCGCGACCACGCAGACCAGCAGCAGGTTCTTCCACCGACCCGCCTTCTGCGCGATCGCGTACGCCAGCGGGTAGCCCATCAGCAGGGCCAGCACCAGCGCGATCGCCGAGTAGACGAAGGACCGGGCGAACTGCGGCCAGTACGCCTGGAGGGCCTCCGGGTAGTTGCCGAACGCCCAGGTGAGCGCGTAACCGGTGGAGAGCGAGCCGGACGGGTCGTAGAGGCTGGCCGCGGCGAGCTGAAGCAGCGGCAGGACGAAGAAGATGAACAGCCAGGCCGCGCCGGGCAGCAGCAGCAGGTACGGCAGCAGCCGGTGCCGCCCCCGCCGGGGCGGCGGCGGTGCCGCAGCCGCCTGCCCCTGGGTGGGTACGTGGGCGAGGGCGGTCACGAGGACGCACCCACCGGCTCGTCCAGCAGCGGGGTGGTGCGGTCGTCCTGGCCGGGCTCGCGGGAGAGCAGGAAGGCGTGCCGCGGGTCCCAGTACGCCACCACCGACGCGCCCACCGGGAACTGCCGGCCCGCGCCGCTGTTCGCCGCGAACGCGGAGAGCTCGCTCCCCCAGCCGGTGCGGATCAGGTACTGCGTGCTCACCCCCACGTAGGAGGCGTCGGTGACGATCCCTTCGACGTGCTGGTGGCCACTGGGAACCTGGGCGACGGAGTCGACCAGGTGCAGCTTCTCCGGGCGTACCCCCAGGTAGACCGGGCCCCGGTCGGACCGGGCGCGGTCGGCGGGCACCGAGAAGCGGGCGCCGTGGGCGGTGACCGGCACGTCGGTGCCGGCGCTGCCCGCGGCCTCGGCGGCCAGCAGGTTGGACTGGCCGAGGAAGTTCGCCACGAACGCGGTCGCCGGGAACTCGTAGAGGTCGGCCGGGGCGCCGAGCTGCTCGATCTTCCCGGCGTTCATCACGGCGACGGTGTCGGCCATGGTCATGGCCTCCTCCTGGTCGTGGGTGACGTGCACGAAGGTGATCCCGACCTCGGTCTGGATCCGCTTCAGCTCGATCTGCATCTGCCGGCGCAGCTTCAGGTCGAGCGCGCCGAGCGGCTCGTCGAGGAGCAGCACCTGCGGGTGGTTGATCAGGGCGCGGGCCAGCGCGACCCGCTGCTGCTGACCGCCGGAGAGCTGGGCCGGGCGGCGCGGGCCGTAGCCGTCGAGCTGCACCAGCGACAGCATCCGGCGGACCTGGTCGTCCACCTTGCGGATGCCGCGCCGGCGCAGCCCGAAGGCCACGTTCTCGTTGATGTCCAGGTGCGGGAAGAGCGCATAGCTCTGGAACACGGTGTTCACCGGCCGCTTGTACGGCCGCAGCCGGGCGATGTCCCGGTCGCCCAGGAGCACCTGCCCGCTGGTCGGTTCCTCCAGTCCGGCGATCATCCGCAGGGTGGTCGTCTTGCCACAGCCGGACGCGCCGAGCAGGGCGAAGAAGGAACCCTGCGGGATGGTCAGGCTCAGGTCGTCGACCGCGGTGAAGATGCCGAACCGCTTGGTGAGGTTGGCCAGCCGCAGGTCGCCGGCCGGTGACTCGTGTCCCATCGCCATCACGCCCCGATGACCTTCTGGTACTTCGTCTCGTACTCCTTCTCCTGCTTCTCGTCCAGGGCCATGAAGACCTTGGACTTCTTCAGCAGCGCGTCGTCCGGGAAGATCAGCGGGTTGGCCGCCAGCTCCGGGTCGATCTTCTCCATCTCGGCCTGCGCGCCCTTCACGGGGCAGATGTAGTTGACGTACGCCGCGAGCTGGGCGGCGACCGCCGGCTCGTAGTAGTAGTTGATCAGCTCTTCGGCGTTGCCCTTGTGGGTGGCCTTGTTCGGCACCATCAGGTTGTCGCTGAAGAGCATCACGCCCGAGTCCGGTGCGACGAACTGGATCTTCTCGTCCTCGGCGGTCAGCTGGAGGACGTCACCGGACCAGGCGATGCAGGCCGCGATGTCGCCCTTGTTGAGCTCGGTGGAGTACTCGTTGCCGGTGAACTTGCGGATCTGTCCGGAGTCGACGGCCTTCTTGAGCTTGGCGAGCGCGTCGTCGAACTGCGCGGTGGTGAAGTTCGCCGGGTCGTGCCCGTTGGACTGGAGCAGCAGGCCCATGGTGTCCCGCATCTCCGTCAGCGCGGTGACCCGGCCCTTGAGGTCGGGGCGGGTGAGCAGCTCGTCGACCGTCCGGATCTCCTTGGTGACCTTGCCGTTGAAGGCCAGGCCGGCGAGGCCCGACTGCCACGGGATGGAGAGCTGGTTGTCCGGGTCGAAGGAGCGGTTGAGCAGCGACGGCAGCAGGTTCGCCGCCACGTTCGGGATCTTCGCCGGGTCGAGCTTCTGGATCCAGCCGAGCCGGATCATCCGGGCGGCCATCCAGTCGGTGAGGACGATGATGTCGCGGTCCGTGCTCTGACAGGCCGCGAGCTGGTTCTGGACCTTGCCGAAGAACTCGTTGTTGTCGTTGATGTCCTCGGTGTACGTGACCTGGATGCCGGACTTCTTGACGAACGCGTCGAGGCTGGGGCGCTTCGACTCGTCCTTCTCGTCGACGTCGATGTACTGCGGCCAGTTGGAGAACGCGAGCTTCTTCTCGGTGCCCGAGAGGTCTTCGCTCTTGCAGCCCGCCTCGGTCTGGGTAGCGGCCTTGGTGCCGCAGCCGGCGAGCGCGCCGCCCGCGGCGAGCAGGGCGGCCGAACCGAGGGTGCCGGTGAGCAGTCCACGCCGGGAGAGGGGCCGGAAGGGAGTACGCATTGACGACTCCTAGGGGGTCGTCCGTCGGCAGCGGGGACGGGGGTGACGCGCCGGCGGGAGGGGTCGGGTGTCAGGGACGACTGATCCTGACATGAGGTGACCTCCCTTACAAGGGATTCCGTTGCGGGAATAGCAATGGACGACGAATTACGCCAGACTGCGCGGTGGCGCTAGGCTCAGCGAGTGATCGGACATGGGGAGCGGTCGATGACGAACCGGCAACTGGAGAGCGGCAACGGCGCGCGGCGGGTCACCGTGCGCGATGGTGCGAGTCACGCACTGTTGGACGACGTGGCGAAGCAGATCATCGAGCAGCTCCAGGAGGACGGCCGCCGGCCGTACGCGACCATCGGCAAGGCGGTCGGGCTCTCCGAGGCCGCCGTGCGGCAGCGGGTGCAGCGGCTGCTCGACGCCGGGGTGATGCAGATCGTGGCGGTGACCGACCCGCTCCAGCTCGGCTTCCCCCGGCAGGCCATGATCGGCCTGCGCACCGACGGGGACCTGGAGGCGGTCGCCGACCGGCTGGCCGGGTTCGAGGAGATCGACTACGTGGTCATCACCGCCGGCTCGTTCGACCTGCTCGCCGAGGTGGTCTGCCGCAACGACGCCCACCTGCTGGAGATCCTGCAGAAGCTGCGCGCCGTCGAGGGCGTGCTCGCCACCGAGGCGTTCGTCTACCTCAAGCTGCGCAAGCAGACCTACACCTGGGGTACGGCCTGATACGAATTCCGTAGCTGGGACATCCCAACTACGCTGATTCCGTTGTTGCAACCCCTGTTGACTGTCGTTAACACTTGCGTTTCCCCGTGCGGCTGTGCGATAACCGTGGGCAGAGCGGCCGGTGTCCCCCTGACCGGCCCGAGACCCGATGGGGCTGACATGGCCAACGCCACCGACCACCTCTGGATGCACTTCACCCGAATGGCCAGCTACGCCGACGGAGAGGTGCCGACCATCGTGCGCGGCGAGGGCGCGTACGTCTGGGACTCCAAGGGCCGCCGCTACCTGGACGGACTCGCCGGGCTCTTCGTCGTCAACGCCGGCCACGGCCGCACCGAACTGGCCGAGGCGGCCGCCAAGCAGGCCGCCGAGCTCGCCTACTTCCCACTGTGGTCGTACGCCCACCCGAAGGCCGTCGAGCTGGCCGAGAAGATCGCCTCGCTGACCCCCGGCGACCTGAACCGGGTCTTCTTCACCACCGGCGGCTCCGAGGCCGTCGAGGCCGCCTGGAAGCTGGCCCGGGCCTACTTCAAGCGCACCGGCCAGCCCAACAAGTACAAGGTGATCAGCCGCTACATCGCGTACCACGGCACCTCGATGGGGGCGCTGTCGATCACCGGCCTGCCCGGCATCAAGAGCGACTTCGAGCCGCTGGTGCCCGGCGCCATCAAGGTGCCGAACACCAACTTCTACCGGGCGCCCGAGCACGGCGACTCCCCCGAGGCGTTCGGCCGCTGGGCCGCCGAGGAGATCGGCCGGGCCATCGAGCGGGAGGGGCCGGACACCGTCGCCGCGGTCTTCCTGGAGCCGGTGCAGAACTCCGGCGGCTGCTTCCCGCCGCCGCCCGGCTACTTCGAGCGGGTCCGCGAGATCTGCGACGCGTACGACGTGCTGCTCGTCTCGGACGAGGTGATCTGCTCCTGGGGCCGGCTCGGCGAGTACTTCGGTGCCGTTCGCTACGGCTACCAGCCGGACATCATCACCACCGCCAAGGGCATCACCTCCGGGTACGCCCCGCTCGGCGCCATGATCGCCAGCGAGCGGCTGATGGAGCCGTTCCTCACCGAGACCGGCATGTTCGCCCACGGGGTGACCTTCGGCGGCCACCCGGTCTCCTGCGCGGTGGCCCTGGCCAACCTGGAGGTCTTCGCCCGCGAGGACCTGGTCGGGCACGTCCGGGCCAACGAGGACGCCTTCCGGGCCACCCTCGAGAAGCTCCACGACCTGCCGATCGTCGGCGACGTCCGGGGCGACGGCTACTTCTACGGCATCGAACTGGTCAAGGACAAGAACACCAAGGCCACCTTCGACGACGCCGAGTCCGAGCGGCTGCTGCGCGGCTTCCTCTCCAGCGCGCTGTTCCAGGCCGGCCTCTACTGCCGCGCCGACGACCGGGGCGACCCGGTGGTCCAGCTCGCCCCGCCGCTGATCGCCGAGCAGGCCCAGTTCGACGAGATCGAGCAGATCCTGCGCGCGGTGCTGACCGAGGCATGGGCACGCCTGTGACCGACGGACCAGGACGGGACGGGGCCGGGACTCGCGACGGCGGGAACCGGCCCCGTCCCGTCGGGCCGGCCGCCGCCGACTCCGCGCCCCCGGCCGTCGGCGGCACCGCCCGGACCCGGGTACGCCGACTGCCCGAGCTCGCCGTCCACGACCGGGCCGCCCTGCACGCCGTCCTCGACGCCGGCCGGGTCGGCCACCTCGCCATGGCCGACGGCGACCAGCCGTACGCCCTGCCGGTGGCGTACGCCCGGGACGGCGAGCGGGTGCTGGTGCACGGCTCCACCGGCAGCCGGCTCTTCCGGCACCTCGCCGCCGGTGCGCGCGCCTGCCTGACCGTGACCCTGGTCGACGGGCTGGTACTGGCCCGCAGCGCCTTTGCGTCCTCGATGAACTACCGCTGCGCCATGGTGCTCGGCGAGCTGACCGCGCTCGACGGGGAGGCCGGGCTGGCCGCCCTGGAACGGCTCTCCGAGCACCTGCTGCCCGGGCGGTGGGCGGTGATCCGCCCGCCGTCGGCGAAGGAACTCGCCGCCACGCTGGTGCTCGCCCTGCCACTGGACGAGTGCTCGGTCAAGGTCAGCGCCGGCCCACCCGACGACCCCGAGGACGACCTCGACCGAGCGGTCTGGGCCGGGGTGGTGCCGGTGGTCGAGTCGCTCGGCACACCGCAGCCCGACGCAGGGCTGCGCCACGACCTGCCCCCACCGCAGTGGTGACCCGCTACCAGGACCTGTCGTACTGGATGTCCACCGTCGACGGGCCGCTGACCCCCCGCCCGGCGCTGCCCGGCGACAGCGACGCCGACGTGGTGATCGTGGGCGCCGGCTACACCGGGCTCTGGACCGCGTACCACCTGGCGACCGCCGACCCGTCGCTGCGGATCACCGTGCTGGAGGCCGAGGTCGCCGGCTACGGCGCCTCCGGCCGCAACGGCGGCTGGTGCTCGGCGCTCTTCCCCACCTCGCTGCCCGCGCTGGCCCGCCGGCACGGCCGGGACCGGGCGCTGGCGATGCAACGGGCCATGCAGGAGACCGTGCGCGAGGTCGGCCGGGTGGTGGCCGCCGAGGGCATCGACTGCGACTGGCACCAGGGCGGGACGGTGGTGCTGGCCCGTTCGGCGGTCCAGCTCGGCCGCGCCCGGGCCGAGGTGGCCACCGCCCGCGAGCACGGCCTCGACCCGGCGGACCTGGTGCTCCTGGACGCCGCCGAGGCGTCCGCCCGGTGCGCCGCCGACGGGGTGGTCGGCGGGACGTACACCCCGCACTGCGCGGTGGTGCACCCGGCGAAGCTCGTCCGCGGGCTGGCGGAGGCGGTGGAGCGCCGAGGGGTACGCCTGCACGAACGCACCCCGGTCACCGCGATCCGGGCCGGCGCGGCGGTCACCCCGCACGGCACGGTCCGGGCGCCGGTGGTGGTACGGGCCACCGAGGGCTGGACGCCGGGGCTGCCCGGGCAGCGGCGCACCGTCGCCCCGGTCTACTCGCTGATGGTGGCGACCGAGCCGCTGCCCGAGCGGACCTGGGCGCGGATCGGGCTGGCCGAGCGGGAGACGTTCTCCGACCACCGGCACGTCATCATCTACGGCCAGCGCACCGCCGACGGCCGGCTCGCCTTCGGCGGGCGGGGCGCCCCGTACCACTTCGGTTCCCGGGTCTCCCCCGCGTACGACCGGGAGCCGCGGGTCTTCGCCGCGCTGCGCCGGGTGCTCGGCGAGCTCTTCCCGGTGCTCGGTCCGGAGGTGCCGATCAGCCACACCTGGGGCGGCCCGCTGGGGGTGGCCCGGGACTGGTCCGCCTCGGTGGGGCTGGACCGCGCCACCGGGCTCGGCTGGGCGGGCGGCTACGTCGGCGACGGGGTGGGCACCAGCAACCTCGCCGGCCGTACCCTCGCCGACCTGATCCGGGGCGTCGAGAGCGACCTGACCGCCCTGCCCTGGGTCAACCACCGCTCCCCCCGCTGGGAGCCGGAGCCGCTGCGCTGGCTGGCCGTCAACGCCGGCCTGCGGATCATGTTCTCGGCCGACCGGGCGGAGCTACGCTCCGGCCGCCCGTCCCGCCGCGCCGCCGCCTTCTCCCGCCTCCTCGGCCACTGACCCCACCCCCGCACATCCCCACCCGCCCCGAGCCCTCGGCTCGTTGATCAAGGAGTTTGGGCACTCCGAGGTACCGGATTAGTGCGCAAACTTCTTGATCAACACGGGGGGTGCGGGGGTGCGGTGTGGGGGGGTTAGTGGTTGGGGGGGATTACGCGGAGGTGGCCTCGGCGGGCGGTGCCGGGGTGCTGTTGGGTGGGCTGGTCGTTCTCGGGGGGACGGGGGGCGACCGGGCGGGCGGCCTCACGGACCGCCTCCGCGAGGGCGACCAGGTCGTCGGTGGTGGGCGGCGGGGGCTCGAACTCGCCCTCGTGCCGGACCACGTCCCAGCCGCGCGGCGCGGTCAGGCTGCGCGCGTGCGGCTCACAGAGGTCGTACGTGTGCGGCTCGGCGAACGCCGCGAGGGGCCCCACCACCGCTGTCGACTCGTTGTAGACATAGGTCAATGTGGCGACCGCTTGCCGGGGGCAGCCGTTACGGGAGCAGCGCCGTGGTGACCTCACGGCGGCAGGGTATCCCCATTACCGGGTCCGGCGCACCGGTTCGCGTTGCGACACGCCCGTCGCAGTGATCACAATTCGCGGCTGCCGCCCCGCCGCGCCCACTGATCGGGCGCTGCCGCTGGCCGGGCCGGCGGTGGAGCTACCCTGAGCGTCATGACGAGCCCGGAACACCGCCGCCCCGGCTCCGGCCGGCGCAACCACCGCGACCGGCACGGCCGCGGCCTGCGTGGGCGGCTGGTGCCGGCAACCGTCCCGCTGGCCCGGACCAAGGCCGAGGTCTTCGACGACCTGGTGCTGGACACGGTCGAGACGCTGGAGCGGCGTTTCGCCAAGGAGCTGGCCGGCGTCGAGTTCGCCGTCGAGGACGTCCCGCCGGACCTCAACGTCTACGACTCGGACGTGCTGGAGGACGGCGAGGTGCCGCTGGCCCGACTGCTGCCGGGCCGCCCTGGTCGGCAGGAGGTGCCGCCCCGGATCGTGCTCTACCGCCGGCCGCTGGAGTTCCGCGCGATGGACCGTGAGGACCTCGCCGACCTGGTGCACGACGTGATCATCGAGCAGGTGGCGAACCTGCTCGGGGTCGACCCCGACGAACTCGCCTGACCGCTGCCCGACCGCCGTCGCCCCCGCGACGACGATCCGGGCGCGAGCCGGGCGGCCCCCACCGCCCCGGCCCGTCGCACCTCGCTCAGGCGACCCGCCGCTTGAGCTTGCGCCGCTCCCGCTCGGAGAGCCCACCCCAGATCCCGAAGCGCTCGTCGTGGCCGAGAGCGTATTCCAGGCATTCCGTCTTGACCTCGCACCGCGAGCAGATCCGCTTCGCCTCGCGGGTCGATCCGCCCTTCTCGGGAAAGAACGCTTCCGGGTCGGTCTGCGAGCAGAGCGCCCGCTCCTGCCACTCCGGTGCGTTCCCGAGCAGGTCGGCCACCTCGAGCTGGCCGTCCATCAGATGCCTCCTTGTCGCGCACCGACGTCACCGCCGCTGCAACCCCCCACGCGAAAGGCGTGCTTGTCCGTCCGGTCCAATTTTGTTGCGTTCCGTGCGAACAACCCCATTCAAATTACACGCGTGTAATGCGTGCGCCGTCAAGCGGAACTTGATAATGGAGTCGTCCTCCCGACACGCCTCCGGGTCGCCACTCGGACCACCCGGCCTCGCAACCTGCCCTATCGATTCAGACCCCGGACGAGTAACGCCCTCTCCGGCGAGTTGCCCGAGATTTCTGCCGTGGCGTCGCCATCGTGGACACCGCCGGGTGCGCCGGCGGAGGCTCCGGTGGACCGACTGGCCAAGATCAGCATCTCGGTGGGGCACAGGTTAACCCGGTTCCCGTCACCGTGCCCGTCGAGCCGGAAAACGCCGACAGCGCCCCGTCCACGATGTGGACGGGGCGCGACGGCGCGGGGGCCGGTACGGGATCAGCCCGACCCCGGGGGAGCGCTGCTCGGCCAGACGAACTCGGCGACCTCGCCACCGGTGACGGAGATCGCTCCGGCCGGCGTGCTCGCGTCCCACCAGACGGTATAGACGCCCGCGGCCAGATCCGGGTAGACGGCGCTGTGGAACACCCCGTCCCGGACGATCCGCTCCCGGACGGCGGCGTGGGTCCGCGGCCCGGCGGTCCGGTCGGCCGGGCTGATCTCGATCTCCCGACCGTGCTGCTCGCGTCCGGTGTAGATGATCAGGGCGCCGGTGTCGCCGCCCAGGTCCAGCATGACCGTGCCGCTGCCGGTCGGCCCGTACCGGTGCTCATGCGGGTGCTCGTGCATCTGTCGTCGGTCCGCTCAGGACTTCGCCGCCGGCGGATTGTTGAACCCGTCGTACGGCGTGCCGAGGAAGGGGAAGTGGCCCAGGAAGGGCGCGGTCACGTCGGCGGCGCTCAATCCGGGGGTGACCGCGCCGGCCGCTGCGTCCGGCTTGAACGCCTTGTCCACCAGCGGGACGGTGACCCCGGCGATGGCCCGCAGCGCGATGCTCACCACATCGTCGCCGACCCGCCGGCCGTTCGGGAAGCCGGCCAGGTCGCCGCCGAGCACTCCGAACCGGTCCGGCTTGGAGTTCGCCTTGATCGCCGTGTTCAGCCGCAGCATGTCGGCCTGCACCGCGCCGGTGTTGTTGGTGAAGCCGTCGATCAGGCCGGCCGGGATGCCGGTGAGCAGGATCGCGGCCAGATCGGCCCGGGGCTTCTTCGACTTGTTGAGCGCGTCCAGGTTGGGGAAGACACCCGGGTAGAGGGCTGGCAGCAGGGCGGCCAGCTCCGGCTGCTCGACGAACCGGGCGAACCGCTTGTCCTCCGACGGGGGCAGCGTGTTCCACAGGTCCTTCTTGGACATCGGCACGATGACCTCGTTGAACAGCGGGTTGCCGAGCCGGGACACCTGGGTCCACGGGCCGGCCGCGGTGTCCGCCGCGACCCTGTCGCCGAGCACCCGCACCTGCTGGCGGGAGGCCGTGGTCCACACCCCGATGATCGAGGCACGGTCGGCGTAGCCGTACCGGTTGGCCCTGCGGCGCACTTTGCTCAGCGGCACCTGCACGGCGATGCTGTGCACGTTCATCCGGTCCAGCGCGTTGACCGGCTCGCCCTCGGTCTTGAAGATCTTCTTACCGGCGACGTGCAGCTGCTGGAACGGGCGCAGCGTCCCCAGGTCGAAGATGGCGCCGAGGTCGACGAAGAAGCCGTCGGCCCGCTGCCCGGCGAAGACCCGCTCCCCCGTGGAGAGCGAGTACGTCGCCTGCCGGGCCAGCTCCGCGTACTTCGGGGTGGAGAGCGGGCCGACGTTGCACGGCGGGCAGGGCAGCTTGTGCGCGAGCACGTGCTCCCGGCCGTCGGCCACCCGGGTCAGCTTGTAGAACTGGCGCCGATTCCAGTTCTTGCTGTCCAGCGACTCGATCGGGCCGGTGTTGTAAAGAAAACTGTTCGCATTGGTGATCTCGGTGCTGAATTCGAAACGGTAGGTCACGTCGGGGTGACCGTCTCCGTCGTTGTCGATATGGATCTCGTACCGCACGTCGTCGCCGAACTCGAAGAAGTTCGGGCCGCCGGAGGGGAGTTGCAGCGGCACGTAGTTGGCGATCAACGTCACCGAGTCGGGCCGGTCGGGGCTGACGAAGGCGTACAGGTCGGAACTGTCGGCGACCGGATCCTTGCTTATCTCCGGTGCTTCGCGGTGGGACGACATGGCGGACCAACCTTTGCGGGTTCAGGACGGAGTCAGGGCAGGGTCGACCGGGCGCCGAGAGCCTGCGCCGGGTCTGGGGAGGTACGGGAAGGGGCGCGGTCAGCGCCGCCCGGCGGCGCGTCGCAGCCGGTCCGCCAGGCCGCGGTCGCGTACCTCGATGCGGGAGGTGCCGACGAAGACGTCCATCGTCCCGGAGGCGGCGTCCCGCAGGTAGACGACGATCGGGCCGTCCTTGGCCCCCGCCGACGGGGTGTTCTGGGCGGCCGACAGGCCGGGCACGGTGAGGGCGGCGGCGCCGAGCGTGGCGCTCGCCGCTGCCGTCAGCGTCTGCCGGCGGGTCAACCGCGGCCAGGGCCGCTTCCGCTCTTGACTCGTCATGGGGAACCTTTCCTCCGGCGGCGCCGGGGCGCCCGCGGTGGCTCGCGAGGGGCTGCCGGCGGCGGCCCTCGCCTCAACCGCCGCCGACGACCAGTGGTACGGCCCCCACCGGAGAAAGGTTCGACGTCAGGCCGACGGGTGACCGTACGCGGTCGTCCGCTTGCGCGCGGGTCGTCCCGCGGCCGCCGCGATGGCCTGCAACTGCTCCTCGGTACGCGCCGAGCCGTTGCCCGAACCGGCCATCCGGGAAATCGTCTCCTCCATCAGCGTGCCGCCCAGGTCGTTGCAGCCGCCGTTGAGCATGGCCACGGTGCCCTGGTCGCCCAGCTTCACCCAGGAGCACTGGATGTTGTCGATCCGGCCGTGCAGCAGCAGCCGGGCCATCGCGTGCACCACCCGGTTCTCCCGCCAGGTCGGCCCCGGGCGGGCGATGCCGGCGAGGTAGATCGGCGCGTTGGTGTGCACGAACGGCAGCGCCACGAACTCGGTGAACCCGCCGGTGCGGTCCTGCACCCCGGCCAGCACCCGGAAGTGGGCGAGCCACTGGCCGGGGTGGTCGACGTGGCCGTACATCATCGTGGAGCTGGACCGGATGCCCAGCTCGTGGGCCGTGCTGACCACGTCGACCCAGGCGGCGGCCGGCAGTTTGCCCTTGGTGAGCACCCAGCGCACGTCGTCGTCGAGGATCTCCGCGGCGGTGCCCGGGATGGTGTCCAGGCCGGCGTCGCGGAGCTGGAGCAGCCACTCCTTCACCGGCACCCCCGCCTTGGCGGCGGCCGTGACGATCTCCATCGGGGAGAAGGCGTGCACGTGCATGCCGGGGACCCGCGTCTTGATCGCCCGGACCAGGTCGGCGTAGCCGGTCACCGGGAGCTTCGGGTCGATCCCGCCCTGGAGGCAGATCTCGCTGGCGCCGGTCGCCCAGGCCTCCTCGGCCCGGTCGGCGACCTGCTCCACCGAGAGCCGGAACGCGTCGGCGTCCCGCTCACGCTGGGCGAACGCGCAGAACCGGCAGCCCACGTAGCAGACGTTGCTGAAGTTGATGTTGCGGTTGACCACGTAGGTGACGTCGTCGCCGACGACGTCCCGGCGTACGTCGTCGGCGAGCCGGCAGAGCGCGTCCAGCGCCGGGCCGTCCGCGTCGAAGAGCGCCCGCGCCGCGTCGGCGTGCCGGGGCTCCAGCAGCGCCGCCGGGTCGTCCGCCGCGAGCCGCAACCCCGTCCGCAGGTCACCGTCCGCGTCGCTCCCCCTCGACCGGGGTACGCCGGAGGCCTCCGGGCTGACCTTGCCTGCGACCTCGGACCAGTCACCGTAGACGCTGTCGAAGTCACCCCGCCGGTCCTCGGTACGGCCGGTGGTGTCGATGGTGGCGTGCAGGTCGGTCCGGCCACCGCCGAAGACCTCCTCCGGCTCCTGCCAGGGCCGGCCGACCGGACGGGCGGACTCCACGGCGAGGCCGGTCCCCGGCTCGGCGAGGGCGGTCACGTGCGGCAGCAGCCGCGGATCGAGCCACGGATCACCGGCCCGGACGTACTCCGGGTAGACGGTGAGCCGCTCGCGCAGGGCGAAGCCGGCCTTCTCGGTGTGCCGGGCCAGCTCGTCCAGCTGCGGCCAGGGGCGCTCCGGGTTGACGTGGTCGGGGGTCAGCGGGGAGACCCCACCCCAGTCGTCGATGCCGGCACGCAGCAGCAGGTCGTACTCGCCCTCGATCAGGTTCGGCGGGGCCTGGACGCGGGCCTTCGGGCCCAGCAGGATCCGGGTCACCGCCACCGTGGCGGCCAGGTCGTGCAGTTCGGCGTCGGGCATGCCGCGCATCGCGGTGTCCGGCTTGGCGCGGAAGTTCTGCACGATCACCTCCTGGAGGTGGCCGTACTCCCGCTGCGCCCGCCGCATCGCGAAGATCGCGTCGACCCGCTCGGCCGGGATCTCGCCGATGCCGATCAGGATGCCGGTGGTGAACGGCACGCCCACCCGGCCGGCGTCGTCGAGCACCCGGAGCCGGACCGCCGGCTCCTTGTCGGGCGAGCCGAAGTGCGGGCCGCCCGGCTCCGACCAGAGCCGGGTCGCGGTGGTCTCCAGCATCATCCCCATGCTCGGCGCGACCGGCTTGAGCCGTTGCAGCTCCGACCAGGAGAGCACCCCCGGGTTGAGGTGCGGCAGCAGGCCGGTCTCCTCCAGCACGGCGACCGCGCAGGCGCGCAGGTAGTCCAGGGTGGAGTCGTAGCCGCGCTCGTCCAGCCACTCGCGGGCCGCCGGCCAGCGCTCCTCCGGCCGGTCGCCGAGGGTGAACAGGGCCTCCTTGCAGCCCATGGCAGCGCCGGCGCGGGCGATCTCCAGCACCTCGTCCCGGTCCAGGAAGGCGGCGGGCAGCCGGTGCGGCACCGTGGCAAAGGTGCAGTAGTGGCAGCGGTCCCGGCAGAGCCGGGTGAGCGGGATGAAGACCTTCTTCGAGAAGGTCACCACCCCGGGCCGGCCGGCCTCCCGCAACCCGGCGTCGCGGATCTCGCCGGCGATCCGGAGCAGTTCGTCGAGCGCGGGCCCGCGCGCCGCCAGCAGCGCGGTCGCCTCCTCGACGTCCAGCGAGCGTCCGGTGGCCGCCCGGCGCAGCGCCCGCTCGATGCTCGCCGTCGTCGGACCGGGATCGGTGCGCTCAACCATCCGCTCAGCCTATGCGCTGGGCGGGACGGTTGGTCGGGCATGCGAGGCAGTGTGAGATCAAGCCCCGGGGCCGGTGCAGTGGGCGTGTCGGGCGTCCGGAGCGGATTTCATCAGAAGCGGTATGACTCTCAGTCATAAATATGACGGAGAGTCATACCGCTCATCAGCAATACCGATCGCACACCCCGCCAGGCCGAACCGGGGACGGCGGTCGGTCACCGCAGTCCCACATCTAACCGCGGGACAGCCGTCACCGACCCGCCGCAACCAGCGCGAGGTCACCGCATCGGGGCAGGCCGCCGGCACCGGCAGCACGGCGACGGGCCTGACGGTCAGCGGGGGAAGTTCGGGTCGTCCCGGTGCAGGCGCTGGGTCCGGTCGGCCTCGTCGGCCGGTGAGGGCGGCCGCGTTCCGGCGTCGGCCGGCTGCCGCGGGATGGTCTGGGTGGGGTCGGCCGACGGTGGCTGCCCGAACGGCGGAGCCGTGTTGGACCCGCCGAACGGCGATCCGGCCTGCGGCGCGCCCCCGAACGAGGGAGTCGACGGCGGGCCGGACTGCGGGGCGGCGAACGGCGGGCCGGACTGCGGGGCGGCGAACGGCGGAGCCGAGGCAGGGGCCGGGTGACCGTACTGGCCGGCGGCTGGGTAGCCGCCCGGCTGGGCTGGGTAGCCGCCCGGCTGGGCGGGATAGCCGCCGCCGGGCTGGCCGGGAACGCCGTAGCCGGCCGGGCCGGACTGCTGCGGCCAACCCGGCTGGGGCTGGCCGTAGACCCCGGGCTGCGGCTTGGGCTTGGGGACGAAGTAGAGCGTCCGCCAGACCCGGTAGACGACGAAGGCGGCCACCGCGAAGACCCCGAACCAGGCGGCCCGGGTCAGCATGCCGAGCAGGGCGTCCAGCACCTCCCCCTTGGCCAGCCGGTCGACCAGCCAGATCAGGAAGGTCAGCGTCCCGAACAGCGCGCCGAAGGCGTACTCGCCGACCGCCACCTGGGTGATCTGCTTCGCCCGGGGCAGCACCGGGTTCACGTGCGTGGCGAGCAGCACGGCCAGCAGCGGCAGCACCGTCGACTCGACGCCCACGAAGGAGAAGAACTCGCTGCCGGCCCGGCCCGAGAAGGTGCTGTAGTCCGAGGTCGGGACGAGCAGCCGGACGAAGCCGACGAAGAGCAGGACGGCGTTCGCGCCGAGCAGCACGAGCGCGGCCAGTTCGCGCAGTGGGGCGGTGAGCTGGCGGGCCTGCGACGCGGCGGTCGGCGCGGGCTCGGCGGGGCTGGTCACGAGCTCTCCCTCGGGGGCGAAACGGACAGGTGCCGACGTGAGCCTAGTCTCCCGGGCCACCGACGGACGGTAGGCGGCCCGTGCGCGAGGATGGACGGCATGCGCATCGTGGTTCTGACCGGCGGCATCGGGGGTGCCCGATTCCTGCTCGGCGTCCGGGCGTACGCCCGGGAGGTGGGCGCCGAGGTGACCGCCGTGGTCAACGTCGGCGACGACCTGCTCCTGCACGGGCTGAAGGTCTGCCCCGACCTGGACAGTGTCATGTACACCCTGGGCGGCGGCGCCGACCCGGAACGGGGCTGGGGCCGGGTCGGCGAGACCTGGACGGTCAAGGAGGAGCTGGCCGCGTACGGGGCCGAGCCGACCTGGTTCGGGCTGGGCGACAAGGACATCGCCACCCACCTGGTCCGCAGCACCATGCTCAACGCCGGGTACCCGCTCTCGGCGGTGACCGAGGCGCTGGGCACCCGCTGGCAGCCCGGCGTACGCCTGCTCCCGGCGACCGACGACCGGCTGGAGACGCACGTGGTGGTCGACCTCGACGGCGGCCAACGCGTGATCCACTTCCAGGAGTGGTGGGTCCGGTACCGGGCGGAAATCCCCACCCACCGGTTCGTCTTCGTCGGCGCGGAGCAGGCCAAGCCGGCCCCCGGGGTGCTGGAGGCGGTCGCCGGCGCCGATGTGGTGCTGATCGCGCCGAGCAACCCGGTGGTGAGCGTCGCCCCGGTGCTGGCCGTGCCCGGCCTGCGGGACGCGGTCGCGCAGGGCCCGGCCCGGGTGGTCGGGGTCTCCCCGATCATCGGTGACGCCCCGGTGCGCGGCATGGCCGATCGCTGCCTCTCGGTGCTGGGCGTGGAGTGCAGCGCCGGCGGCGTGGGCCGGCTCTACGGCGGGCGCGGCGACGGCGGGCTGCTCGACGGCTGGCTGGTCGCGCCGGAGGACGAGGGCGCGGTGGTGCCGGGGGTGACGGTGCGTGCCGTGCCGTTGCGGATGACCGACGAGGCGGCGACCGCACAGATGGTCCGCGCCGCATTGGAGCTGGTGTGAGGCTGGAGATCCTGCCGGTGCCGGGCATCGGCGACGTGACCGAGGGCGACGACCTGGCGGCGATGATCGCGACCGCCGCGCCGTGGCTGCGCGACGACGACGTGCTGGTGGTGACCAGCAAGATCGTGTCGAAGGCGGAGGGACGGCTGGTGGACGTGCCGGCCGACGGGCCGGAGCGGCTCGCCGCCCGGGACGAGGTGCTGGCCGCGGAGACCGCCCGGGTGGTGGCCAGCCGGGGCCCGACCCGGATCGTGCAGACCCACCACGGGTTCGTGATGGCCTCCGCCGGGATCGACGCGTCCAACGTCGACAAGACCCGGCTGGTGCTGCTGCCGGAGGACCCGGACGCCTCGGCCCGGGCGCTGCGCGCCGCGCTGCGCGACCGCTACGACGTCGACGTCGCGGTGATCATCAGCGACACCATGGGCCGCCCCTGGCGCAACGGGTTGACCGACGTGGCGCTCGGCGTCGCCGGGATGGCCGCGATCCGGGACCACCGGGGCGAGGTCGACCCGTACGGCAACGAGCTGCAACTGACCCAGATGGCCGTGGTGGACGAGCTGGCCGGCGCCGGTGAGCTGATCAAGGGCAAGTGCGACCAGGTGCCGGTCGCGGTGGTCCGCGGCTATTTGTCCGCCGTCCGGCCCGACGACGGCGCCGGGGCATCCGCGCTGGTCCGGGAGAGCGAGCTGGACCTCTTCTCGCTGGGCACCGCCGAGGCGCGGGCGGACGGCCTGCGGTCCGCCGCGACCGCCGACCCGGGGCCCGGTGGCACGCCGCCGGACCCGGCGGCGGTGGCCCGGGCCATCGCCGCGGTGGCCGACGTGATCGCACCCGGCACGGCCTTCACCCACGTCACCGACGACGAGGTACGCGCCGGACTGGTGTCGAGCGTCGACGGCTGGCCGGCCGACGCCACCGGCCTGGTGCTGGGCGCGGCGCCGACCCCGGTCGACCAGCCGGACCTGGTCCGGTTCGGGGCCGACCTGCAACGGCTGCGCACCGCGCTGGCCGCCGAGGGGATCGGCTCGACGCTGCTGCCGCCCCCGACGGGCAGCACGGCCAGCGCCTGCCTGGCGATCTGACCCGCGCCGGCCCGACCGGCCGGGTCAGGCGTCCAGCATGGCCCGGCCGAGCGGAGTCAGCGTGTGCAGCACCGTGTTGCGGTCCCGCTGGCTGACCAGCAGCCCGGCGTTGCGCAGCACGGCGGTGTGCTGGCTGGCGGCGGCCGGCGAGATGTGCAGCCGGCGGGCCACCTCGCCGGTGGTGCAGCCGTCGTCGCTGGCCTCCAGCACCGCGGCCCGGGTCCGGCCGAGCAGCGCGGCCAGCGCCTCCCGCCCCGACCCGCCGCCGGCCGGACCGGCCCCCTCGCCGGGTGCCGGCGCCAGCCCGCCCAGCCGGTCCACCGGGTAGACCAGCACCGGCGGCAGGGCGGCGTCGAGCAGCGCCACCGGGGTACGCGCGCAGAAGAACGACGGGACCAGCAACAGCCCCCGGCCGTCGAGGTGCAGCTCCCGGTTGTCCGGATAGTCCGGCACCTCCAGCACGTCGGCCGCCCAGCGCATGGTCGGCCGCAGGCTGGCCAGCAGCCCCTCCGCTCCCCCGTCCAGCATCGCCCGGGCCCGGCGGGCGCGATCGGCCTCCACCGCCGCCTGGATCCGCGCCCAGAACGGCCCGATCGCCACCGACCGGTACCGCTCCATCGAGTCGGTCAGGTGGCGCAGCATCTCCGGCTCGCCCCGGGCCAGCCCGGCGGCGGAGGCGGGCAGCGAATTGTCGCCGGCCAGCAGGGTGAGATCCCGGCGCAGCAGCCCGGCCGGAGTGGAGCGGACCGCCTCCAGCCCCGCCTCGAAGCCCGACAGGCTGGCGTACGGGGTGAGGAAGTCGGGGAAGTAGCCGCGCGGCGGGTTCAGCGCGAAGAGCAGCCGGAACTGGTCGGAGGCCGGGTCCTGGCGCAACTGTCGGGCGACGCCCCGCTGCCATGGGGTGGTCAGCGGGTCGCGGCTGCGCCCCTGGAGCAGGTGCAGGCTGAGGACGAGCTCCCAGACCGGGTCCGCGCCGGGCGCGACCCGGGTGCGGAGCACGTCCTCCCGGGTGAAGTGGATCGTCAGCATGGAGCGCTCTCCTGCGGCGGGTGGAGGAGGAACCACCAACCTTTCGCACTGTACCCGCCGGCACTTATCTCCATTTTTAAGCGTGGAGTGAAAGACCTCGACGCCCGGCGCCGGCGGTTGACATGCTGCTGTTGCCCGGTACGGCGTGCGAAGGGGTCTCCACTGCCACGCCCGGGTGACCTGGGGATCAGGATCGACGTCCGGGCGGCACCACGAGGGTCTGCGGCCTCACCTCCGCAGAGGTGTCGCCCGGGCGCCGGGCCGGTCAGCCGATCCAGAGCGCGACCCGGTGGTCCTCGTCGGTGACGTAGAAGCACCGCCCGTCCGACTCGGCCAGCCCCTCCACGTGGTGGAACGGGGCCAGCTCCGCCACCAGCTCCGCGTCGACCCGGTGCCCGTCGTCGGCCGGCGGCCAGCTGAACCGGACGTGCCGGGAGGTCACCGGACCGCCGGTCGGATGCTCGTCAAGCAGCACCGAGCCCTTGCCCAGGGCGTCGATCGAGCCGATCACCGCCGCGTACCCGCCGTCCGGGGTGGGCGTGACGGCCCGGAAGCCGACCAGCGCGCCCGGCGGGGTCACCCCGGTCAACGCGTACGCCCGGCCGGCCCGCGGCCACCCCCCGCCACTGGTGAACATCTCCGGCACGCCGGCCAGCTCGACCAGGATCGGCTCGCCGTCGGCGGTCACCGGGAAGCGCAGGCCGAGCAGCACTGTGCCGTCCGGGGTGAAGGTGGCGGCCTCCACGTTCAGCGGCAGGTCGTCCGCGGTCAGCCGGGTCACCCAGCTCTTGGACCGGGACGTGCCCCTTGCCAGCGTCTCCACGATGAACCGGTCCCGTACCCGGTCACCGGGCGGCAACGGGGTGAACGCCGCCTTCAGCAGCGCGTCGTTGATCGCGCGGTGCAGCCGGAACCGGTTCCGCACCACCTGCACCGGCAGGGTGCCGGCCGCGGCGTCGTCCTCGCGGAACCGGGCCACGAAGGCCCGGCGGGGGCGCAACGGGCCGGCCTTGGACCCGAAGTGGGAGCCGAAGACGTACACCCAGCCGTCGTGGTGGGCCAGCGCCTCACCGTCCTCGGTGCGGGCGTTCTCCGCCCCCGCGTCGGCCGGTACGTGGTGGGCGACCCACTCACCGTCCGCCCGCTCGAACAGCAGGGCCAGGCAGCGCTCCACCGGCCCCTCGTCCAGCACCGTCCAGAAGCCCCGGCGGGCGCCGTACGCCCGCAGCAGCGCCGGGGAACGGACCGGCAACAGGTCGCTGGCCTCGTTGCCGGACACGACGAACTCGACGAGTCGCAGGGTCACCGGGACAGGGTACGGAGGCCGCGCTCGTAGAGTGTCCGGGTGCCCGACATCCTGCCTGCCACCGGCCCGACCGCCGCCGCCTCGCCGACCGACCTGCTGCACGCGGACGCGGTCGCGCTGCTCACCGGCTGGGAGCCGACCAGTCCCGCCGCCGCGGCGGCCCGGGACCGGACCGTGGAGCTGCTGGCGGCGGGCCCGGTGACGATGGACCGGGCCCACCGCGCTGGGCACGTCACCGCCAGCGCCCTGGTGCTCGACGCCGACGGCACCCGGGTGCTGCTCTGCCTCCACGGGAAGTTCCGCCGCTGGGTGCAGCTCGGCGGGCACTGCGAGCCGACCGACCGGACGCTGGCCGGCGCCGCGCTCCGCGAGGCGACCGAGGAGTCCGGCATCGCTGGCCTGGTCATCGACCCGGTACCGATCGACGTGGACATCCACCCGGTGGCCTGCCAGGGCGGCTCGCTGCACCACGACGTCCGGTTCGCGGTCTTCGCCCCGACCGGCGCGGTGGAACGGGTCAGCGACGAGTCCGAGGCGCTGGGCTGGTTCCGGCCCGACCGGCTGCCGGAGCCGCTGGCCGGCGGCACCGCCCAGCTGGTCGCCCCGGCACTGGCCGCGCTGGCCCGCCGCCGCGGCTGACCCCGGCCGCGCCGCCGCTCAGACCAGGCCCTCCTCGCCGCGCGCCTTCAGTTCGTCCACCAGCAGCTTGACGTCCTGGGCCCGGTCGCGCGGGCAGACCAGCACCGCGTCCGGGGTGTCCACCACGATCACGTCCCGCAGCCCGAGGGCGGCCACCAGGCGCCCGGACTGCGGCACCACCACCAGGCCGGCGCAGTCGTGCAGCAGGACGCCCGGCTTCGCGTCGGTGCCCAGCACCACGTTGCCCGCCGCATCGGCGGGGAGCACGTCGCCGAGGGTGTGGAAGTCACCCACGTCGTTCCAGCCGAAGTCCCCGGGCACGGTCGCCACCCGGCCGGCGGTCGCCGCGCCCTCCATCACCGCGTAGTCCACGGAGATCTTCGGCAGGGTCGGCCAGATCGCGCCGAGCGCCTCGTCCTGCTCGGGGGTGCCCCAGGCGGCGGCGATCGTGGTGACCCCGGCGTGCAGGGCCGGCTGCTGCCGGGCCAGTTCGGCGAGGAAGATGTCGACCCGCCAGACGAACATGCTGGCGTTCCAGAGGTGCCGGCCGGAGCGCAGGTACGCCTCGGCCACCGGCGCGGCCGGCTTCTCCTTGAACTCGATCACCGGCCGCAGCAGCCCGTCGCCGGTGGGCGCGCCGGTCTCCAGGTAGCCGTATCCGGTCTCCGCGTGGGTCGGGGTGATCCCGACCGTCATCAGCAGCCCCTGCTCGGCCCCGCGGACCGCCGCGCGGACCGTCTCCACCCAGGCCGCGGTGTCCCGGATCAGGTGGTCGGCCGCGAAGGATCCCATCACCGCCTCCGGGTCGCGCACCGCGATCACCGCGGCGGCCAGCGCGATCGCCGCGCAGGAATCCCGGGGCGAGGGCTCCACCAGGATGTTCTCCTCCGGCAGCCTGGTCAGCTGCCGGGCCACCGCCGCCGCGTGCGCGGCCCCGGTGACGACCAGCGTGCAGTCCGGCGTGGCCAGTGGCGCCAGCCGGTCCACGGTCGCCTGGAGCAGCGAGGCGCTGCTTCCGGTGAGTGGGTGGAGGAACTTGGGGTGCCCCGCGCGGGACAGCGGCCACAACCTCGTGCCGCTGCCACCCGCCGGGATGACGGCGTAAATCACCCGCACATCATGCCCGAACCGCCAAGGGCCAACCGTCGGGTCGCCCGTACCGGCAGCGCACGCTCAGGAACGGGCCCGGCTCCACGCCGCAATGTGCACCTCGGCGCTGGACTCCCAGGTGAACTCCTTGGCCCGATCGAAGCCCGCCTTGGCCAGCGCCAACCGGCGCTGCTCGTCGTCGAGGAGGGCGGCCAGGTCGGTGGCGATCTGCTCCGGGTCCTCGCTGGTGTAGGCGACCGCGTCGCCGCCCACCTCCGGCAGGGAGAGCCGCGGGGTGGTCAGCACCGGGGCGGCGCAGGCCATCGCCTCCAGGATCGGCAGGCCGAAGCCCTCGCCGTACGACGGGTAGGCGGCCACCAGCGCGCCGCCGAGGAAGCCGGGCAGGTCGGCGTAGCGCAGGTAGCCCGGGCGGAGCAGGCGCAGGTGCGAGGGGACCTCGGCGACCGCGCGGTCGATGTCGTCGTCGTGCCCCTGGCCGCCGGCGACCACCAGGGCCGGCGGGTCCTCCCGGTCGCCGACCGCCCGCGCCCAACCACGGATCAGGTTGGGCACGTTCTTGCGGGGCTCCTTGGCACCGAGGAAGGCGATGTAGGTGCTGCCGCCCAGGCCGAGGCGGGCCCGGACCCGGGCCTTCTCCTCCTCGCTGGGCGCGTGGAAGGCCGACTGGTCCACCCCGTGGTAGGCCACGTCGATCCGGGTCGGGTCGGCGTCGAGCAGGCGGATCAGCTCGTCCCGGGTGGCCTTGCTCGGCACGATCACCCGGTCGGCCCGGCGCAGCGAGGTCTTGATGGCGCTGCGGAAGAACGTCCGGCGGGACTTGTCGTAGTGCTCCGGCTCGGTGAAGAAGGTCGCGTCGTGCACGGTCACCGTGACCGGGCAGCCGGCCCGCAGCGGGCAGGTGTAGAAGGGCGAGTGCAGCACCTCGGCGCCGACCTGCTGGGCCAGCAGCGGCAGGCCGGTCTGCTCCCAGGCGAGCCGCGCCGGGCGGTGCGCCACCGCGGCCGGAGCCGGGATGACCTCCGCCCCCGGCAGCATCCGGGTGTAGCGCTCCAGGTCGGTGCGGAGGCTGACCACGACCAGGTCCACCCCCTGCCCGGAGACGGCGCCCAGGGCGCCGAGCAGGCCGTCGACGTATCGACCGACACCACCGCGGTCGGCGGGGACACTCGTGGCGTCGATGAGCACGCGGGGCGGGCGACCGGCGGTCACGGGGCGACTCCTTGAACTGGCGGGTCTGTGGGCAACGACACTGCGGGCAAGCCTACGCCGGAGCCCGGGTGGGACGCTGACTGCGACCCGACGGTACGCCGACTTGTCATCGTCGGGTACGGGTGCCGGCGGCGTATCGTTCGCGCCGATGGCCGACAACATTGCCCGGGTGTTCGCCGACGCGATCGCGTCCGATCCGACCCGACCGCTGCTGACCTGGTACGACGACGCGACCGGGGAGCGTACCGAGCTCTCCGGCGCCACCCTGGCCAACTGGGTGGCCAAGACCGCCAACCTGCTCGTCGACGAGCTGGCCCTCTCCCCCGGCGACCCGGCCGGGGTGCTGCTGCCGCCGCACTGGCAGACCGCCGCGGTGCTGCTCGGCTGCTGGTCGGCCAAGCTGACGGTGACCGACACGCCGGGCGACGTGGACGTGCTCTTCGCCGCCGCCGGCCGGGTCGCCGAGGCCGGTGACTGGTCGGCCGGGGACCGCTACGTGCTGGCGCTCGACCCGTTCGCCCTGCCGATGCGGCAGGTGCCGGAGGGCTTCGCCGACTTCGTGTCCGAGGTGCGCACCCACGGCGACCACTTCACCCCGTACCCCCAGGCCGGTCCGGCCGACGCGGACCTGCTGGCCCGCGCCCGGGCCCGGGCCGCGGACCTGGGCGTCGCCCCCGGCGACCGGGTCCTCATCGACACCGCCACCCACCCGGACCCGGTCGACTGGCTGCTCGCCCCGCTGACCGCCCGCGCGACGGCCGTCCTCTGCGGCAATCTCGACCGGGCCCGGGTCGGGTCCCGGGCCACCTCCGAGAAGGTCACCCGCGCCCTCACCTGAACTCAGGCGGGGCTGGGGGTGTCGCTCTCGGCGCGGCGTTGGGCGAAGGCGGCGAAGGCCGTCAGCGACTCGGGGTTGGCCAGCGCGCCCTTGGCCGCGGCGCTGTCCACCGGGGTGCCGGTGAGGATCTTCTTGACCGGCACCTCCAGCTTCTTGGCCGAGAGGGTGCGCGGGACGGCCCTGACCTGGTGGATCTCGTCGGGGACGTGCCTCGGCGACAGGGCGGTACGCAGCTCGCGGCAGATCTTCTTCCGCAACGCGTCGTCGAGCTCCAGCCCCTCGGCGAGGACCACGAAGAGCAGCAGTTCGCCGGCGCCGCCCTCGTCGTCCTCCAGGTGCACCACCACCGAGTCGACGACCTCGTCCAGCCCCTCCACCACGGAGTAGAACTCGGCGGTGCCGAGGCGGACGCCGCCCCGGTTCAGGGTGGCGTCGGAACGGCCGGTGATCACGCAGCCGCCCCGCTCGTTGATGGTGATCCAGTCGCCGTGCCGCCACACCCCGGGATAGACCTCGAAGTACGCCTCGGAGTAGCGGCGGCCGTCCGGGTCGTTCCAGAAGCCCACCGGCATGCTCGGCATCGGCGCCGTGATCACCAGCTCGCCCAGCTCACCGATGACCGGCGTGCCGTCGGCCGAGCGGGCCTCCACCTTCGCGCCGAGCGCCCGGCAGGTGATCTCCCCGGCGTGCACCGGCAGCAGCGGCACCCCGCCGACGAAGCCGGTGCAGACGTCCGTGCCGCCGGAGAGGGACTGGAGCTGGAGGCGGTCGCCGACCGTCTCGTACACCCAGGTGAAGCCCTCCGCGGGCAGTGGCGCGCCGGTCGAGCCGACCCCGCGCAGCGCGGAGAGGTCGGCGATCTCCTTCGGCACCAGCCCGGCCTTGCGGCAGGCCAGCAGGAACGGCGCGGAGGTGCCGAGGTACGTGGTGCCGGTCTCCTCGGCCAGCCGCCACAGCGCGCCCAGGTCCGGGTGGGCCGGGTTGCCGTCGAAGAGCACGATCGCCGCCCCCACCGCCGGGCCGGAGACCAGGAAGTTCCACATCATCCAGCCGGTGGTGGTGAACCAGAAGAACCGGTCGGACGGGCCCAGGTCGTGGTGCAGGGCCAGCATCTTCAGGTGCTCCAGCAGGATGCCGCCGTGACCGTGCACGATCGGCTTCGGCAGCCCGGTGGTGCCGGAGGAGTAGAGCACGTAGAGCGGGTGGTCGAACGGCACCGGGGTGAAGACCAGCGGCTCGTCGGTCGGCGCGGCCAGCTCGTCCCAGCCCAGCGCACCCTCGGGCGGGGCGCCCGCCGGGTCGAGGTACGCGATGCCGACGGTGTGCTCCAGCGACGGCAGGGCGGCCCGGATCGCGGCCACCTCGGCGCGCCGGTCCACCGGCTTGTCGCCGTACCGGTAGCCGTCCACGGCGACCAGGACCTTCGGCTCGATCTGCTGCCAGCGGTCGGTGACGCTGCGGGTGCCGAACTCCGGCGCGCAGGACGAGAAGATCGCGCCCAGGCTGCTGGTGGCCAGCAGCAGCACGTACGTCTCCGGGATGTTCGGCGCGTACGCCGCCACCCGGTCCCCGGCGACCACGCCGAGCCGGCGCAGCCCCGCCGCCACCCGACGGACCTGCTCGCGCAGCTGGGCGGCGGTCAGGGTGACCGGCGCGCGGGTCTGGCCGTGCGCGATCACCACCGGGTCGTCGTCGGCCCGGCCGGGCATCCGCAGCACGTTCTCGGCGTAGTTGAGCGTCGCGCCGGGGAACCACCGCGCGCCCGGCATCGTCGCGTCGGTCAGGGTCGCCGTCGGCGGGGTGTGCGCGACCACCTCGAAGTGGTCCCAGATCGAGCGCCAGAAGGCGTCCAGATCGGTGACCGACCAGCGCCACAGCGCGTCGTAGTCGGCGAAGTCCAGCCCACGGTTCTCCCGCAACCAGCGCAGGTAGCCCCCGATCCGGGACCGCTCACGCACGTCCGCCGGCGGCGTCCACAGCACGTCACCCACTGCTCCACCCTCCCTGAGGCCCCGCACGACACTGTGAATGGGCCGTGGCGCCATCTTGCCCTACCTCGAAGCGTCATTCTCCGCACCGGGTGCCGGTGAGGGGGCGTGGCCGGCCCACAGGCCCGGCCGGCCGGCTGTGTGGGTCAGCCCGCCCGGTGGGCCTGGATCGCCCGGCGCTTGGCCAGCCGGTGCGCGCGGCGGATCTCCGCCTCCTTGAACCGGCGTTCGTCCTCCGCGGTCTCCGGCAGCACCGGCCGGACCACCCGGGGCGCGCCACCCACGTCCACCCCGACGAAGACCAGGTACGCGGTGGCCACCCGGACGGGCTCGTCCTCGGCCGAGTCCCAGCGCTCCGCCACCACCCGCACCCCGACCTCCATCGAGGTCTTGCCCGTCCAGTTCACCTGGGCGTGCGCGTGCACCAGATCGCCCACCCGGACGGGCTCGGAGAAGACGATCTCGTCGATCGACGCGGTGACCGCCGTGCCGCCGCTGTGCCGGGCCGCGGCCGCGCCGGCCACGTCGTCGACGAACTTCATCAGTACCCCACCGTGCACGGTTCCGTACAGATTTACATCGACTGCGGTCATGATGCGACTCAGCGTGACGCGCGAGTACGAGGTCGGCTTGCCAGGCAGGGTGGAGGGGTGCTCGGTCATGACGGAAACGGTACGGTGCGCGGATGCGACATCTCTGGAGCTTCCTCGCCGGGCTGGTGGTGGCGCCCATCACCTGGGCGCTGATCACCCTCGGGCAGGACGGGTCAGGCCGGACCGTGAACCGCTGGGTGGAGATCGGCACGTACAGCACGCCCAACCTGATCGAGCCGGCCGTGTACCTCAGCGTGGCCGGCATCCTGCTCGGACTGCTCGGCACCCTGCGCGTCTCGCCGCTCGGCCCCCTCGTCGCCGGGCTGCTGCTGATCACCCCCTACGTCGGGATGTTCCTCGCCCCGTTCACCGTGCTCGACCGGATCCCGGACGGTTGGAAGGTGCTCGGTGACCCGCTGCCACTGCGCCAGCCGGTGCAGAACGGCACGCTCTTCCTCATCGGCCTGCTGCTACTGATGGCGGTGTTCAGCCTCCAGCGCTGGCGGCGCTGGCCGGAGTCGACGACCGGGGCGGAGCTGACCCCGGCCGACGACACGCCGCCGGAGAACACCTTCACCCTCGCCGACTGGCCGCCGGCCGGCGGCCGGCGCGAGCAGGAGACCAACCCGGTCAGCCTCGGCTACCCGGAGTCCACCACCGACCCGCTGCCCCGGCGCAGCGGCACCGAGTCGCCGTGGTCCGCGCCGCCGCGCTACGGCGCCCAGTCCGGCGGCACCACCGACCCCCGCTAGACGACCGCGGGCGGGCCGGCCCACCGGCCCGCCCGCCCGACTTCGCGCCTGGCTCAGCCCTTGAGCAGCTGCCGGGCCATCACGATGCGCTGCACCTGGTTGGTGCCCTCGTAGATCTGGGTGATCTTGGCGTCCCGCATCATCCGCTCGACCGGGTAGTCCCGGGTGTAGCCGTAGCCGCCGAGCAGCTGCACCGCGTCGGTGGTGATCTCCATGGCGGCGTCCGAGGCGAAGCACTTGGCCGCCGCGCCGAAGTAGGTCAGGTCGGCGTCGCCGCGCTCGGACTTGCCGGCGGCGGCGTACGTCAACTGCCGGGCCGCCTCCAGCTTCATGCCCATGTCGGCGAGCATGAACTGGATGCCCTGGAAGTCGGCGACCGGCTTACCGAACTGCTTGCGCTCCTGGACGTACCCCTTGGCGTAGTCCAGCGCGCCCTGCGCGATGCCCACGGCCTGCGCGGCGATGGTGACCCGGGTGTGGTCCAGGGTCTGCATCGCGGTGGCGAAGCCGGTGCCCTCCGCGCCGATCATCCGGTTCGCCGGGATCCGCACGTTGTCCAGGTAGACCTCGCGGGTCGGCGAGCCCTTGATGCCCAGCTTCTTCTCCGGCGCGCCGAAGCTCACCCCGGCGTCGGACTTCTCCACCACGAACGCGGAGATGCCGCGGGACCGCGCTGTGGGATCGGTCACAGCGAAGACGGTGTAGTACTCCGAGACGCCCGCGTTGGTGATCCACCGCTTCACGCCGTTGAGCACCCAGTGGTCGCCGTCGCGGACCGCCTTGGTGGTCATCGAGGCCGCGTCGCTGCCCGCCTCCGGCTCGGAGAGGCAGTACGAGAACATCGCGTCGCCCGAGGCGACCCTGGTCAGGTACTTCTGCTTCAGCTCCTCGGAGCCGGCCAGGATCAGCGGCATCGTGCCCAGCTTGTTGACCGCCGGGATCAGGGAGGACGAGGCGCAGGCCCGCGCCACCTCCTCGATCACGATCGCCGTGGCCAGGGCGTCCGCGCCCGCACCGCCGTACTCGACGGGGATGTGCGGGGCGTGGAAGTCCGCGGCCCGCAGGGCGTCGTACGACGCCTTGGGGAACTCGCCGGTCTCGTCCGCCTCGGCGGCGTTGGGGGCCACCTTCGCGTCACAGACCTCGCGGACCGCCTCACGGATCGCGTCGTGCTCCTCGGGCAGCCGGTAGACGTCGAACGTCTGGTCTGCGGCCATGTCAGCCCTCCCCTTTCGCCGCTATCATGCGGCAGTCCGTGGCGTCCGGAGACAGCCGATCGCCGCAGACTGAAGGATAGCCACCCTGGTTCGACCCACATTACCGGCGGGTAGGCTCGCGCCCGAGAGGCGCCGACAGGGCACAACTACCCTCAAGAAGAGACAGGTTCCCATCGGTGCCCGGCCACGGCGCCGCAGCCGAATGCGACGCAGCGAAGCGCCGCCAGCGCGAGCGGAGAAGACAGGCGTGACGATCCCGTACCCGAACATCCAGCCGGTGCCGGTCATCGCCCCGGTGACGCCGCCCTCGGGTGCTCCGCGGCCCCGGGTCACCTTCCTCGGCACCGGCTACCTCGGCGCCACGTACGCCATCTGCTACGCCGAGCTGGGCTACGAGGTCCTCGGCTTCGACGTCGACGCCGACAAGATCGCCAAGCTGAACGCCGGTGAGGTGCCGATCCACGAGCCCGGCCTGGACGAACTGCTCCGGCGCAACCTGGCCGCCGGCCGGCTGCGGTTCAGCACGGACATCCAGGAGACCGCCGACTTCGGCGACGTGCACTTCATCTGCGTGGGCACCCCGCAGCGTGCCGACGGGATGGGCGCCGACCTGTCGTACGTCGAGGCGTCGGTGACCAAGCTGGCCCAGCACCTGACCCGCAAGGCGCTGATCGTCGGCAAGTCCACCGTGCCGGTGGGCACCGCCGAGTGGGTGGAGCAGCTGGTCGGCAAGCACACCCCCGCCGACCTGGGCGTCGAGGTGGCGTGGAGCCCCGAGTTCCTCCAGGAGGGCTTCGCCGTCGACGACGTGCTGCGCCCCAACCGGATCGTGGTCGGCGTGAAGAGCGAGTGGGCCAACGCCATGCTCTACGCCGCGCACAAGGGCGTCTTCGACCTGGCCGCCACCGAGGACCGCGAGGTGCCCCTGGTGGTCACCGACTTCGCCACCGCCGAGCTGGTCAAGGTAGCCGCGAACGCCTTCCTCGCCACCAAGATCTCCTTCATCAACGCGATGGCCGAGGTCTGCGAGGCCGCCGGTGGCGACGTCACCCAGCTGGCCCGGGCGATCGGGTACGACCCCCGGATCGGCAACCGGTTCCTCCAGGCCGGGCTCGGCTTCGGCGGCGCCTGCCTGCCCAAGGACATCCGCGCCTTCCAGGCCCGCGCCCAGGAGCTGGGCGCCGGTGAGGCGCTGCGCTTCCTGCACGAGGTCGACCTGATCAACCTGCGTCGGCGTACCCGGGTCCTCCAGCTCGCCGCCGACCTGCTCGGCCGCCGGTCCGGCCCGGCCGGCCCGGACTTCTCCGGCACCCGGATCGCCGTGCTCGGCGCGACCTTCAAGCCCAACACCGACGACGTACGCGACGCCCCGGCGCTCGCCGTCGCCGCGCTGCTCGCCAAGGCCGGCGCGGACGTGCACGTCTACGACCCGCAGGGCACCGAGAACGCCCGCCGGGTCGCGCCGGAGCTGACCTACGAGGCCAGCATGAACGACGCGGTGACCGGCGCCGACCTGGTCTGCGTGCTCACCGAGTGGGCCGACTTCCGCAACGCCGACCCGGTCGCCCTCGGCGAGCTGGCCGCCGGCCGCAAGGTGGTCGACGGGCGCAACTGCCTGGACTCCGCACTGTGGACCCAGGCCGGCTGGGAGTACCGGGGCATGGGCCGCCCCTGACATCCGGACCTGACGCGCCGGCCGGGAGCACACCCTCCCGGCCGGCGCGCTTTTTGTTGCCCCGGACGGAGCGCCAGGTGTCGAAATCCGCGCCGGCTCAAGGCATGCTGCGACAGTGGGAGTCCACAGTGCGGGCCGGCCGGGCGGAGGGGTGTCGTGGAGAGCTTTCAGTGCTCCTCGTGCGGGCGGAAGATCCAGCCGGCGGCCCGCTGCCCCCACTGCGGCGCCGAGCAGCCGCAGTGGCGCGAGCACCTGGCGGAGATCGAACGCTCCATCGCGGAGATGAAGGCCCGGGAGGCGGCGATCCTCGCCGAGCAGCGGCAGATCGCCGCCAAGATGCAGGCCGCCCTCTTCCAGCGGGACATCCTCGCCCACGCCGGTGAGGAGCGGACCCGGCAGGCCACCCGCCCGCGCCGGGTGCTGCGTCGCAAGGCCGACCGCAGACCGCCGACCGCCACCACCGGCGCGCCACCCCGGGTGCCCCGGCAGGGCGCCACCCCGTCCGGGCCAGAGGATCCCCCGCCGTCCCGGCCCCGGGCCACCGCCACCTGGCTGGACGTCGACGACCCGGAGCACCCGCCGGAGGCGTCGTCCCGGGAGGTGCAGAACATCCCGCTCGGGCTGGGCGCGCTGCTGCTGGCCGTGGCCGCGGTGGTCTTCGCCGCCGTCGCCACCAGCTCGATGGACGCGCTGGCCCGGCTCGGCATCCTGCTCGTCGCCACCGTGCTGCTGCTGCTCGCGCCGCCGGTGCTGGCCCGACGCGGGCTCACGTCCACCGCCGAAACCGTCGCCACGGTCGGCCTGCTGCTGGTGCCGCTCGCCGGGTACGCGCTGTGGGCGGTGGACCGGATCGGCGGCGGTGGCGCCTCCGGCGCGGTCTTCTCCGGCGTGATCTTCGCGGTCACCGCCGCGGTCTCCCTCGGGTACGCCACCGGCACCGGCCTGCGCGCGCCCCGCTTCGCGGCGGTCCTCGCCGCCCAGCCGGTGCTGCCGCTGTTCGCGTACGACCGGGTCACCGGCCCCGGCGGCTGGGCGCTCGCGCTCACCGTGGTCGCCGTGCTCGACCTCTGGCTGGCCCGCTCCGGCGTGGTCATGGAACGACCGGTCCGCCGGGACCTCCCGCCCGAGGAGCCGACCGCGCCCCGGCAGCGCACCGCCGCCGACGGCCGGCCCGAGGGGGCGCCCGAGGAGGCCGGCGAGGTGCTCGACGGCACGGCGACCACCCCGGCCGCCGCCGCCGTCCGCCCGGTGCCGTGGCTGCCACAGCTGACCTGGCTGCTGCACGGCGCGGCGGTCGCGCTGGCCCTGGCGTACGCGGTCACCGCCCTGCTGCGCGCCACCACCGTACCGGCGGCCACCGGAGCCGGGGCGGCACTGCTGCTGGCCGCGGCGGTGGCCCTGACCGGGACGCTGGTGCTGCGCCGCCCGCCGCTGCCGGACCTGGGCGCCGGCATCCTCACCCTGGCCGTGATCGGCGCGCTGGGCCGGATCGCCTCGGTCGCCTTCCCCGGTCGGGCCCTGCTGCTGATCGCCGCGGTCATCACGCTCACCGGGCTGGCCGTCCGAGCCGTACCGGAGGCGGCCCGGCGCGGGCCGCAGCTCGCCTCGGCTGCGGCGCTCACGGTCAGCGGCCTGGTGGTCGCCGGCGGCGCGCTCCGGGCCGGCCTGGCCCCCGCCACGGCGGCGCTGCCCGCCTGGTCGGCCGACCTGGACCGGTTCCCCGCCGAGCTGGCGGCGGCCGTCGGCCCGGCCGACTGGCAGCTCGCGGGGGCCGCCCTGCTGCTCACCATCGCCGCCGTGCTGGCCCTGCCCCCGGAGATCCGCCGGGAGTTCGCGGTGGTCGGCGCCGGGCTGACCGCGCTCGCCGTGCCGGCGTCGCTCGGCCTCGGCTGGGCGGTGGCGCCCTGGCCGATGGTGCTGGCCGCCGTCGGCGTCGGCGTGCTGGGGCTCTCCGCGACCACCGCCCGGGCCGCGCGGGTGCACGCCGGCACTGCCACCGTGGTGGGGATCATCGGCGCCGCTGCCGCGCTGAGCCGACCGGCGCTGACCGCCGCCGCACTGGCCATCCTCATGCTGGCCGGGGTGCTGGTGGCGCTGGCCCCCCGGGTACGGCTCGCCCCGGCCGCCGCCGACACGCTCTCCGGCTGGGCGGCCGGCGGCGCCGCGTTCGCCCTGCCCGGGGCGGTGGCCGCCTTCGTCGCCGCCACCGAGCCGGCCGGTCCGACGCCCACCCCGGCGGTGCTGCGAGAGCTGACCGTGCCGATCCTGGCGGCCAGCTTTCTGGCCGTCTGCGTCACCCTCGGCTACGCCGCGATGGTGCAGGTCTCACAGCGGCACATCAGCCCGCCGCACGCCGTGGGCACCGGGCTGGGCGCACTCGCGGTCGTCGGCGCCGCCTTCTTCGCCCCCGGCCGTACCGCCGCCGACGCCTGGGTGGCCGGGCTGCTGCTGATCGCCACCCTGCTGGTGGTCTTCGCCGGCCAGGTCGACGCGGGCCGCCGCTCCGACCTCGCCCTGGACGGCGCCGACCTGGCCGCCGCCGCGGTCACCGCCGCGCTGATCGCCACGCTCGCCCGGATCGCCGCGGTGATCTCGCCCGGTGGGCAGCTCGCGGTGGCCGCCGGGCTGGTGCTGGTGGTCGCCGTCGCCGTCCGCGCCATGCCCGAGGAGTGGCGGCGCGGGCCGGTGCTGGGCGTCGCGGCGGGCGCCACGCTGATCGGTGCGCTGGCCGGCTGGTCGGCCCTGCGCGGCGGGGTCGGCGCGCTGGCCACCCCGGGTCCGATCTGGGCCGGCGACCTGACCGGCTGGCCGGCCGCCCCGACCGGGGGCTCGACCTGGCAGGCCCCGGTCGCCCTGGCGCTGCTCGCGGTCGCCGCCGGGATTCTGCTGCCGCCGCCCTGGAAGTACGACGTCGCCGGGGCGGCCGTGGTGCTCGCCACCATCGGCACGCCGGCTGCCTTCGACCTGCCGTGGTGGTCACCGGTGCTGGTGGGGCTCACCGTCGCCACCGTCCTGGGGATGGCCTCGGTGGCCTCGGCCGACCCGCGGGCCGGGCTGTCCCGGGCCACGGCGGCGGGCGTGGTCGCCCTGCACGCGGCCGGGGCGGGCCTGGTCCGCCCGTGGACCACCGCGCTGGCGCTGGGCGGCATCGCGCTGATCGGCCTCACCGTCGCGGCCCTCGCCCGGACGCTCGCCCCGTCCCTGGTGGAGGACGTCGAAACCGAGGGGATGCCGCCGCACCTGGTGCAGGTCGGCGGCGTCGCGGCGGGCGCCGGACTGCTGGCGCTGCCCGGCGCGGTCGCCGCCCTGGCCGCCGAGTTCGGCAACCCGGCCCAGGTGGTGCTCACCGCCGCCCTGGCGGCGTCCAGCTTCGGGCTGGCCGGGGTGGCCGCCGTCCGCCGGCAGGTCCCGCAGTACCTGCCGTACGCCAGCGCGGCGATCGTCGGCGGCGCGACGATCAGCGCGTTCGGCGCCATGGTGGCCCGGTTGCCCTCCGGGGTGTTCGCCGCCGCGGCGGCCCTGCTCGGGGTCCTCGCCGAACTGGTCCGGGCGGCCACCGTCCCGCCGGTCGGCTCGGCGCAGCCGGTACGCCGCTGGGCGGTGCTGCTGGACGGGGCGCTGCGCCGGCTGCCGGACGACGGCGAGCGCCGCTGGCGACTCAACCCGGCGGCGGGGGCGCTGGCCGCGGCGGCGCTGCCGACCCTGCTGGCGCTGGCCTCGCTCGCGCCGCTGCTCTACGTTGCGCTGGTCGAGCCGCACCGGATGCTCAACCACGTCTGGCAGGGGCCGCCGCCGGAGCTGCTGACCCCGCCGGCCGAGGTGACGGACCCGACGCACGTGTTGACCGCCCTGCTGCTGACCGCGACGGCCGCGCTGGCGGCCACCGGGTTCAGCGGCCGACGGCGGTCCCGGGCGGTGCCGGTGGTGCTGCCCGGGCTGGCCGTGACGCTGCTGATCACCCCGATCGCGCTGGGCCGGGCGTGGCCGGAGAACACCCTGGCCGCCCTGTCGGTCTTCACCATCTCGATGCTGGGCCTGGCGCTGACCCCACCGCCGCCGCTGGCCGAGCGGGCCCGGTCGCTGCGGGTCACGCGGGTGCTGGTCTTCGTCATCGGGCTCGCCGCCGGCAGCGCCGGACTGGCCGGGGGCCTCGCCGACCGGCGGCTGACCCTGATCACCCTGGGCGGGGCGGTGGCCGTCGGTACGGTCGCCGCGCTCTACGGCACCACCCAGCGGGCCCGCATCCTCGGCTGGCTCTTCGCCTCCCTGATGGCGCAGCTCTTCGTGCTCACCGCCGGCCTGGTGGCCGGGCTCGCCGCGGTCTGGTCGGCGTTCGGGGTGCTGGCGGTCGGGGCGGCGTTGCAGGTCTTCGCGGCCACCCTGCCGCGACTGCGTCGCCCGGAGGCACAACGCGAGGCCGCCACCGTGGAGTGGAGCGGGTACGCCGCCGCGCTCATCGCCCTGGCACTGGCCTTCGACTCACCGCGGCACATCGCCGCCCTGCTGGCCGCCTGGGGCGCCGTGCTCGGGGTCGCCGCGAGCCGGCCCGGGCGCCGGCCGATGGAACGCCAGATCCTCTTCTGGGCGGTGGTGGCCTGCGAGATCACCGCCTGGTGGATCCTCATGCGGGTCGCCGACGTGGCGCTGCCCGAGGCGTACACCCTGCCCTTCGCGGCGCTCGCCCTGCTGGTCGGGGTGATCGAACTGCGGCACCGGCCGGACCTGTCGAGCTGGGTGGCGTACGGGCCGGCACTGGTCACCGCGTTCGTGCCGACGCTGGCCATCGTGCTGGCCACCGACTCGAGCATGCTGCGGCAGGTGCTGCTGCTGCTCGGCGCGGTGGCGGTGCTGATCTTCGGGTCGACCAGCCGGCAGCAGGCGCCGGTGATCGTCGGTGCGACGGTGACCGCGATCGCGGCGGTGCACGCCCTGTTCAGCCTCGGTCCGTGGCTGGTGCTGATCCCGGTCGGGCTGGTGCTGCTGGTGCTCGGGGCGAGCAACGAGCGGCGTCGCCGCGCCCAGGAACGCCTCCAGACCGCGCTGCGCGGCATGAGGTGACAGCGGCAAGCCGTCACGGAATGCTGCCTCGCCGCCCGGCTCGGACACCCTCCTCGCACGCTTTGCTCTGCTTACCCCACGGCAACGGACACGCAGGGTGAGGGGCGCCAGGCGCCATCGCTGCCACCCCTAACCCGTTTCTCCTGGTCGACCGGGGTGTTGCCGCCGGGGCAGCAGAGCAAAGGATGGAATGAGGCGTAGGCGCGGCGACGACAATCTGGCGGAGAGCGACAATGACGCACCGTGACGCTGTGTGCTGGCAGCCTGGCCACCGAGCTTTGGCCGACGGCCCGGCACGCCCGGGCCCGGGCCCGGGGCGATCGGAGCGGGCGGCGTCAGGCGAGGGAGGCGCGGAGGGCGGCGTCCTTCTCGGCGACCAGGTCCTCCAGGCTCGCCTGGTAGGCGGCCATCCGCTTGAGCAGCGCCGGGTCGCTCGCGGCCAGGATGCGGACGGCGAGCAGCCCGGCGTTGCGGGCATTGCCGATCGACACGGTGGCCACCGGGACGCCGGCCGGCATCTGCACGATGGAGAGCAGGGAGTCCATCCCGTCGAGGTGCTTCAGCGGGACCGGCACGCCGATCACCGGCAGCGGGGTCACCGAGGCGACCATGCCGGGCAGCGCGGCCGCGCCGCCCGCCCCGGCGATGATCACCTTGATGCCGCGGTCGGCCGCGTCCCGGCCGTACTCGATCATCTTGACCGGGGTGCGGTGCGCCGAGATCACGGCCACCTCGTACGGCACCTCGAACTCGTCGAGCGCCTCGGCGGCGGCCTTCATCGTCGGCCAGTCCGAGTCGCTGCCCATGATCAGCCCGACGGTGCTCACGCTGGTTCCCTTCGTCGCCGGCTGCGGGGACCGCGCGCTCACTCGTGCCCCTCGCGCAGCCAGCGGACGGCCCGCGCCGCCCGCGCCCGTACGTCGTCCAGGTCGTCGCCGAGCACCGTGACGTGCCCGATCTTGCGGCCGGGGCGCACCTGCTTGCCGTAGAGGTGCACCTTGGCGCCCGGCTCGGCGGCGAAGAGGTGGTGCAGCCGCTCGTCGATGGAGATCCCGCCGGGCTCACCACCGAGCACGTTCGCCATCACCACGACCGGAGCGGTCGGCGCGGTGTCCCCCATCGGGTAGTCGAGCACCGCCCGCAGGTGCTGCTCGAACTGCGAGGTGCGGGCGCCCTCGATGGTCCAGTGCCCGGAGTTGTGCGGGCGCATGGCCAGCTCGTTGACGACCAGACCCGTGTCGGTCTGGAACAGCTCCACCGCCAGCAGCCCGACCACGCCGAGCGCGGTGGCCAGGTCGATGGCGAGCTGCTGGGCGGCCACCGCCAGCTCCTCGGCCAGGCCCGGGGCCGGGGCGAGCACCTCGACGCAGATCCCGTCCCGCTGCACCGTCTCGACCACCGGGTACGCGGCGACCTGCCCGAACGGCGAGCGGGCCACCTGCACGGCCAGCTCCCGGCGCAGCGCCACCCGCTCCTCGACGATCAGCGAGGTGCCACCGGCGAGCAGGGTGGCGGCCAGCTCGGCGGCCTGTCCGGCGTCTTCGACCATCCAGACGCCCCGGCCGTCGTAGCCGCCGCGGGCCGCCTTGAGCACCACCGGCCAGCCCTGCTCCTCGCCGAAGGCGACCAGGTCGGCGGGGACGGCGACGGACCGCCAGGCCGGGTTCGGGGCACCCAGCGCGCCGAGCCGCTCCCGCATGATCCGCTTGTCCTGGGCGTGCAGCAGCGCCTCGGCCGGCGGGAAGAGCCGCACACCCTCGTCGGCCAGCGCGCGGATGTGCTCGGTGGGCACGTGCTCGTGGTCGAAGGTGACCACGTCGCAGCCCTTGGCGAAGGTGCGCAGGGCGGCGAGGTCGGTGTGGTCGCCGTACTGGACGTCGGCGGCGACCAGGGCCGCGCCGTCGTCGGGGGCGAGCGCCAGCACGCGCAGCGACTGGCCGAGGGCGATGGCGGCCTGGTGGGTCATCCGGGCCAGCTGGCCACCGCCCACCATGCCGACGACGGGCAGACCGGTACGGGAATCCATAGCACCGCCAGCCTATCCGGGCGGCCGCCACCGCCGACCCGGAGGGCCGGCACCCGCCCGGGACGTGACCCTGCCGGCGCTCCCGGAGCCGGGGGACGTCAGCTGAGCTGGGCGGCCAGGTCGTCGACCGAGGTCACCGGCCGCTGGCAGACGAACCCCCGGCAGACGTACGCGGTGGGCCGCCCGTCGACCAGCGGCCGGTCGGCGAGCAGCGGCACCCCGGGCTGATCGGGCCGGCCGGCCACCACCACCGCGCCGGGCGGGGCGTACCGGTGGGCGGCGAGGACCAACGGGTCCGCCGGGTCGTCGGTGGCCACCGCGATCTCGTACGGCCCGGAGAGCAGCGCCTCCCCCGCGGTCGCCGCGTACCCGGTGAACCGGGCGTGCCGCAAGACGATCGGCGCGACGGTCGACAGGGCCCGCTCGGCCACCTCCCGGTACCGGGTCTCCCCGGTCAGCGCCGAGTACGCGACCAGCGCCGCCACGATCGCCGAGCGCCCGGACGGGGTGGCGTTGTCGGTCGGGTCGGCCGGCCGGGCGACCAGCCGCTCGGCGTCGTCGGCGGTGTCGTAGAAGCCGCCGTCCGGGGCGGCGAACCGGGCCAGCGCGACGTCGAGCAGTCCGCCGGCCAGCTCCAGCCAGCGCCCCTCGCCGGCGAGCCGGTGGATGGCGCAGAACGCCTCGGCGACACAGCCGTAGTCCTCCAGGACACCGGCCGGCTCGCCGACCACCTTGTCCCGAGATACGCGGCGCAGCCGCCCGTCCACGATGTGCACGGCGGCGAGGTGCTCGGCGGTGTCCCGCATCGCCCCGTCGGCGACGATGGCGATCCCGTCCATCAGGTTCGCGTCCTCGTCTTCCGGGGCCGCGTACACGGCGGCGACCTGGAGGAACTCGGCGATGGCGGTGATCGCCAGCCCGTTCCATGCGGCCACCACCTTGTCGTCGCGGGCCGGCTGGGGACGGGCGTCCCGGGCGGCGAGCAGCCGACCGACGACGCCCTGCCAGCGACCGCGTACGGCCGGGTCGGCGTCGTCGATGTCGCGGGCCAGCTTCAGCACGCTGGTGCCGTGCTCGAAGCTGCCCTCCTCGGTCACCGCGAACAGGTCGGCGGCCCAGCGACCGTCCTCCTCGCCCAGCACCTCGACGAGCTGCGCCGGCGTCCAGGCGTAGGTCAGCCCCTCGACGCCCGCGGTGTCCGCGTCCAGCGCGGAGGCGAAACCCTCGCCCGCCTTGTGCAGCTCGTCGGCGAGGAACCGGGCCACGTCCCGGGCGACCCGGCGGGCCAGCCGGTCGCCGGTGAGCCGCCACAGCTGGGTGTAGACCCGCAGCAGCAGCGCATTGTCGTAGAGCATCTTCTCGAAGTGCGGCACGGTCCAGTGGGCGTCCACCGAGTAGCGGGCGAAGCCCCCGGCGAGCTGGTCGTTGATGCCGCCGCGGGCCATCGCCTCGCAGGTGTGCCGGACGATCTCCAGGCTGCGCGCGGAGCCGGTGCGCTGATGGTGCCGGAGCAGGAAGAGCAGGTTCATGTGCGGCGGGAACTTCGGCGCGCCGCCGAAGCCGCCGTTCGTCTCGTCGTACTCCGAGGCGAGCTGCGCGGCGGCGGCGTCGAGCAGTTCGGCGGTGAGCGGGGCGGTGGGGCCGCCCACGGCCTGGGCGCCGCCGATCGCCTCGACCACCGCGGACCCCTGCCGGAGCACGGCGTCGCGCTGGTCCCGCCAGGCCGCGCCGACCGACTTCAGCAGCCGGACGAAGTTCGGGCGCGGGAAGTACGTGCCGCAGAAGAACGGGGTCCCGTCCGGGGTGGCGAGGACCGTCATCGGCCAGCCGCCCTGCCCGGTCATCGCCTGGGTGGCGGTCATGTAGACGGCGTCGACGTCGGGTCGCTCCTCGCGGTCCACCTTGATCGCCACGAAGCCGTCGTTGACCAGCTTGCCGACCTGTTCGTTCTCGAACGACTCGTGCGCCATCACGTGACACCAGTGGCAGGCGGCGTAGCCGACCGAGATGAGCACCGGCACGTCCCGCCGTTTCGCCTCGGCGAACGCCTCGTCGCACCAGGGCCACCAGTCGACCGGGTTGTCGGCGTGCTGGAGCAGGTAGGGCGAGGTGGCGTCGGCGAGTCGGTTCACCCGACGACCATATCCACCCCCGGCCGACCCCGCCGGGGCAACCACGTCGCCTGTCAGCGCTCACGTCGGTCGCGGTGGTCGGGGTGCTGCTCACCGCCGCCGCACCCGCGTCGGCGGCGGTGGACCCCGGCACCCGGGTCTCCGCGACCACCGTGGTCGGCACCCACAACGCCTACGAACGCGCCACCTACACCTATCTGGCGCAGGCGCTCGACGCCCGGCCCGGTCTGATCGAGCTGGACGTCTGGCCGGACGTGTTCACCCGGCAGTGGCGGGTCAGCCACTCCAACCCGCTGGGCAACGACAACAACTGCGTCGCCGCCACCAGCGCCGCCCAGCTCTACACCGGCACCCGCAACAAGAACCTCGAACACTGCCTGGACGACATCCGGCTCTGGCTGGGCGCCCACCCCGACGCCGGGCCGCTCCAGCTCAAGCTGGAGCTGAAGACCGGCTTCAGCAGCCGTACCGGGCAGGGTCCCGCCGAACTCGACGCGCTGCTCGCCGCCCGGCTGGGCGACCGGGTGTTCCGTCCCGCCGACCTCAGGGGCGGCCACGCCACACTGGACGCCGCCGCCCGCGCCGACGCCTGGCCGACCCGGCAGCAGCTCGCCGGCAAGGTGCTCGTGGAGTTGATCCCCGGCACCGTCGAGGAGGGCAACCCGACCGACACCCTGCGCACCGACGTCGAGTACGCCCGGCACCTGGCCGGCCTCGCGGCGGCCGGCATCCTGGACCGGGCCCGAGCCTTCCCGGCGGTGCACAACGCCCAGGCCGGCGACCCCCGCACCCGGTACGCCGAGACCGCCCTGCGCCCCTGGTTCGTGGTCTTCGACGGGGACGCGAGCGCCTACGTCACCGGCGGGATCGACACCTCCTGGTACGACGTGAACCACTACCAGCTCGTGATGACCGACGCGCAGAACGTCCCGCCGGCGGTGGGCGACACCGACCCGGACGCTGCCCGCGCCCGGCTGGCCGAGCTGGCCAGGGCACACGCCAGCATCGCCTCCGCCGACTGGGCCGCCCTCCCGGCGGTAGTAGCCGAAACCCTCCCCCGCGGCTGACCCCACCCACCCACCCACCCACCCACCCCTTTTGTTGAGTTGATCAAGAAGTTTGCGCACCGGTCGGGCCGCGATCGGTGCGCAAACTTCTTGATCAACCGGGGAGAGGAGGGGAGGGAGGGCGCCGGGGGGTGGGTTAGGAGGCGCCGTCGGCGCGTAGGGGGAAGACGTTGGACTCCGCCGAGTCGCGCAGGGTGCCGAGCACGGCGCCGATCTTGTCGGCCGGCATCGGCTTGAAGAAGTGGTAGCCCTGGGCGGCGGTGCAGCCCAGCTCGGCCAGGGCGAGCCGCTGCTCGGCGGTCTCCACCCCCTCGGCGACCACCCGCAGCCCCAGCTCGTGGGCGAGCCCCACCGTGGTCCGGACGATCGCCGCCGCCTCCGGCGAGTCGGCCATCCGGATCACGAACGAGCGGTCCACCTTCAGCTCGTCCACCGCGATCCGGGTCAGGAAGGTCAGCGACGAGAAGCCGGTGCCGAAGTCGTCGACGGCGAGCTGCACGCCCATCGACCGCAGCGTGGCCAGCACCTCGTCGATCACCTCCAGCTCGCTCATCACCACCGTCTCGGTGATCTCCAGGACCAACCGGCGCGCCGGCACCTGGTGCCGGCGCAGCGCGTCGGCGATCTCGGCCGGCAGCCGCGGGTCGAGCAGGCTGCGCGCCGAGAGGTTCACCGAGATCGGCACGTCCAGGCCGTCGCGGGCCCACTCGGCGGCCACGGTGAGCGCCTTGTCCAGCACGTACCGGGTGAAGGTGCCGAGCTGCTCGCTGTTCTCCACCGGCCGGATGAAGTCCGCCGGGCCCAGCCAACCGCGCCGCGGGTGCCGCCACCGGATCAGCGCCTCCACCCCGGTCGGCGCCCCGGTGGCCAGGTCGACCGCCGGCTGCAACGCCAGCACCAGTTGGTCGTCGGCCTGCAACGCCTCCCGCAGCTCCGCGAGCAGGGCCAGCTGGTCGGTGCTGGCGGCGTCCCGGGAGCTGTCGTACGCGGCGACGCTGCCGCCGCCCTCCTTCGCCTGGTACATGGCGATGTCGGCCCGACGCAGCAGCTCGGTCAGGTCGGCGTTGCCCGCGCCGGCCACCACCACGCCCACCGAGACCTCGACCGACATCCGGACGCCGGCCACCTCGGTCGGGGCGGCGAGCCGCTCGGCGATCTCCCGGGCCTGGCGCAGCGCGTACGCCATCGGGGCCGCCCGGTCGCCGATCACCGGGACCGAGGTGAGCAGCAGGGCGAACTCGTCCCCGCCGAGCCGCCCCAGCAGGTCACCGGCGCGGGCCATGGTGCCGAGCCGGTTCGCGGTGAGCCGGAGCAGCTGGTCGCCGGCCGCGTGCCCGAGGGTGTCGTTGACCTCTTTGAACTGGTTGATGTCGAGCAGCAGCAGGGCCACCGGGTGGTCGTGGGCGAGCTGCCGCAGCGCCTGGTCGCCCTTGCTGAGCATGGCCGCCCGGTTGACCAGCCCGGTCAGCGCGTCGTGCACCGCCTCGTACGACGACCGCGCGTTGACCAGTCGCAGCTCGAGGTGGGTGGCCGCGTCGTGCAGCGCGGCGGCCAGCGCGTCGGAGAAGGCCGCGACCGCGTCCCGCTCGCGGGCGCTCGGCGGGGCGGAGGAGGCGAACCGGACCCGCAGTTCGCCCACGTCGACGTCGCCCACGGTCAGTCGACGGGTCAGCTCGTGCTCCGCCTCGGCCGGCCGACCGGGCGGGCCGACCTCCCGGTCGCGCACCTGGCTGGAGGCGTCGCAGCGGTAGCGGCGCCACCGGCCGTCGCCCCGGGCCACGTCCACTTCGACCAGCTCGGCGCCGAAGAGGGTCAGCGCGCCGGTCACCGCGGCGGTGGCCACCCCGCGCTCGTCGAGCTGGTTGAGCGCGGCGGTCGCTTCGGCGAACGCCCGCCAGGTGCGCCGCTCCTGGTCGGCCCGGAGCCGGTGCCGGTAGGTCTGCTGGAGCAGCCAGAGCAGCGGCGGCAGGAGCAGCAGCCAGCGGGCGTCGATCTCCAGGAGGGCGACCACGACCAGGCCGACCACCACGTTGCCGACGAACATGAGCAGCTTGCCGCGGAGCGCGGTGAACACCGGCGGACCGATCGCCACGCCGTGCCGCAGCGCCAGGGTGGCGCCGCCGAGCCAAGCGGTGGCGGCCAGGTAGCTCACCGAGCCGGCGATCAGGGCCAGGGCCAGGTCGGGGGTGGGGGCGGCGAGCAGTGGTTCGCCGAGCGCGGTGGCGACGGCCACGGCCAGCGCGGTCGCGGCGGTCAGCGACGCCGCGATCCGGAGCACCTCCAGCAGTGGTCGCCGGTCGCCGGCCATCGACATGGCGGCCCAGGCCGCGCCGCCGCCGAGCAGTGCGCCGGCCGGCAGCCAGCCGGCCGGGACCAGGTAGAGGCAGACGATCAGCGCGGCCTCGCCCCAGGTGATGCTGACCATGCCGGTCGCGGTGCGGAACCGCAGCCGGGCCAGCTGGGCGACCGCGAGCGTGGCGACACCGATGCCGAACCGGGCCGGCCCGGGGACGGGGTCGTCGGGCGGCAGCGCGGCCGGCACGGTGAGCCCGATCAGGACGGCCGCCAGGGCGGTGACGGTGACCGCGGCGGTGAGCAGGAGCACCCCGGGCGGGGTTCCCCCGGTGTCGGGCCGGTCGATCGGATCGGCGGCCCTGCCGGAGGTCACCGCTCCGCCCCGTCCGCCGGAGCGCGGGCGGCGCGGAGGGCGAGCGCAGCTGCGACGGTCATGGCGCCCCCTTCCGCGCACGGCTCAGGGACTTTTGGTCCCCCCGGCGGAAGGCTAAGCCAATCCGGGTGGCCGCAACAGGGGCTGACGACGCGGATCGACGTGATTCACGCCCTGACTACCCGTTCCGGTGCTGCTGGTGCCCGTTGGGGGAGTTCGTACGTGATTCCTCGGTCGTCGCCGCGTCCATCGGATCGACGGCCACCGAGTCGGCCCGCTCCTGGTCGGCCGCCCGCCCCTGCTCGGGGAACCGATCGGGCAGCCGGCGCAACCGGGCGTTCATGTTGCGGATCAGCAGGACGGTGGCGATGGCCAGGACGACGATGAGGAACAGGCCCATCGGCCCGGCCAGACCACCCGAGCGGGTGTCACCGAAGTTGTTCTCCGCGAGCACCTGGGCAGCGGTCAGCATGGTGGTTCTCCGATGTGCGGTGGGGTTCCAGCGTAGCCCTGCCGCCGCTCAGCGGGCATGGGCGGTCTCGCGCACGCCGGCGAAGAGGTCGGACTCCGGCAGCGGGCTGTCGACCAGCGAGCGGGCCAGCTGGTAGTCCTCGGTGGGCCAGGCGCGCTGCTGGAGCTCCATCGGCACGTGGAACCAGAAGCCGTCCGGGTCGACCTGGGTGGCGTGGGCACGCAGCGCGTCGTCGCGGACCGGGAAGTATTCCGCGCACTCGACCCGGGTGGTGATCCGCGGGCCCTTGTCCGGCCGGTCCTCCCAGCGCTTGAGCCACTCCTCGTAGGGCGAATCCAGGCCGGCGGCGAGCATGCCCTCGTGCAGCGCCATGATCTTGGCCTTGGAGAAGCCGATGTCGTAGTAGAGCTTCAGCGGCTGCCAGGGCGTGCCCAGCTCCGGGAAGCGCTCCGGGTCACCGGCCGCCTCGAACGCGGCCACCGACACGTTGTGGCACATGATGTGGTCGGGGTGGGGGTAGCCACCCTCCTCGTCGTACGTGGTGACGACGTGCGGACGGAACTCCCGCATCAGCTTCACCAGCGGCCCCGCAGCCACCTCGACGTCCTGGAGGGCGAAGCAGCCCTCCGGCAGCGGCGGCAGCGGGTCACCCTCGGGCAGCCCCGAGTCGACGAAGCCCAGCCAGGCCTGCTCGATGCCGAGGATGGCGCGGGCCGCGTCCATCTCGGCACGGCGGATCTCGCCGATGTTGGCCCAGACGTCGGGCCGGTCGAGCTTGGGGTTCAGCACGCTGCCGCGCTCGCCGCCGGTACACGTCACAACCAGGACGTCCACCCCCTCGGCGACATATTTCGCGGTGGTCGCGGCGCCCTTGCTGGACTCGTCGTCCGGGTGCGCGTGCACGGCCATGAGACGCAACTGCTCTGCCAACGTGGGCGCTCCTCGTCTGTGCCCGCCACAGCGGAACTGACCTGCCATTCCTGGCTCAGCTCCCGGCTGGGAAGATGGACTCTGCCATTCTTGCCGATCGCCCCGACAACGACGCCAGGAGATACCCGCCGGTGACCGAGACGCACGCCACAATTCCGCCGGGCGCGCCAATATTCCCGTCCGGTCGGTACGGCCGGCGCCGGGAGCCCGGTCGGCGCCGCCCGCTGCTGACCTGGCTGCTGATGGCCGCGCTGCTCGCCGGGCTGACCCTGGCCGCGACGCAGCTCTACGCGCGGTACGGCGACCCGACGTACGACCCCGAGGTGATCACCTACACGGACGTCACCGACGACGGGGTGCGGATCGACTTCCGGGTGACCGTGCCGGCCGGGGGCTCGGCCGTCTGCCTGCTGCGGGCCCGCTCCCGCGACGGGGCCGAGGTGGGTCGGGAGGAGGTCACCGTGACCGCCCGCCCCGGCGAGCGGCATCTGACCGCCCGGCACCGGATCACCACCACCGCGCGCCCCTTCGTGGGCGAGGTCCTGCGCTGCCGCCCGGCCTGACCGGATCCACTCCCATCAGCGCGGCGGTGTCGGCACCCCGACCGCCCCGGTGATCGACGGCACCCGGGGGTGTGCCGCACTGGTAACTTGGTAACTCACCTGTCAGCCAGTTCCGCACTATCGAGGAGTACGCCTGTGTCCACCAACGAGGCGCCCGCCACCTGGCTGTCCCAGGACGCTTACGACCGCCTGCAGGGTGAGCTCGACGAGCTGATCGCCAACCGGCCGGTCATCGCCGCCGAGATCAACGCCCGGCGCGAGGAGGGCGACCTGCGGGAGAACGGCGGCTACCACGCCGCCCGCGAGGAGCAGGGCAAGGCCGAGGGACGGATCCTCTACCTCAAGGAGCTGCTGCGCACCGCCCAGGTCGGCGAGGCGCCGACGGCGGACGCGGTGTCGCCCGGCATGGTGGTGACGATCTACTTCGACGACGACCAGGACGACACCGAGACGTTCCTGCTCGGCTCGCGGGAGATCGCCTCCACCACCGAGCTGACCGTCTACAGCCCGGAGTCCGCCCTCGGCAAGGCGATCCTGGGCGGCCGGCCCGGCCAGACCTGCACCTACACCGCGCCCAGCGGCGCGGACATCAAGGTGACGGTGGTCAGCTTCGAGCCCTTCTCCGGCTGAGTCCGGCGCCGCCGGGTCCGCGCGACCCGACGGCGTCCCCTCCGCGTACGCCCGAGGCGTGGCACCCGTGCGGTGTCACGCCTCGGCCGCGAAGACCACCTGGTAGCCGCTGGCCCGCAGCGCGCTGATCAGCGTGTCGGAGTGCTCGACGCCGCGGGTCTCCACCGACAGCGCCACCTCCACCTCGCCGAGCCGCAGGTGCGGGTTGGCCCGCTGGTGCTCGACGTCCACCACGTTGGCCCGGTGCCCCGCGATCTCCGTCAGCAGCGAGGCGAGCTGCCCGGGCCGGTCCGAGCAGCGCACGGTGACCCGCAGGTAGCGCCCGGCCGCGGCCAGACCGTGCTCGATCACCCGCAGCATCAGCAGCGGGTCGATGTTGCCGCCGGAGAGCACCGCGACCACCGGCGCCTCCACCTCGACCACCCCGGCCAGCAGCGCCGCCACGGCCACCGCGCCGGCCGGCTCCACCACCTGCTTGCCGCGTTCCAGCAGCATCAGCAGCGCCCGGGAGATGTCCTCCTCGGAGACGGTGACGATCTCGTCGACCAGCTTGCGGACGTGGGTGAAGGTGATCTCGCCGGGGCGGCCCACCGCGATGCCGTCCGCGATCGTGGCGAAGGACGGCAGCCGGACCGGCTCGCCGGCGACCAGCGAGGGCGGGAAGGCCGCCGCGCTGGCCGCCTGGACCCCGATCACCCGAACGTCGGGGCGCAGCGCCTTGGCGGCGACGGCCATGCCCGAGATCAGGCCGCCACCGCCCACACCCGTGATGATGGTCTTCACGTCCGGGCACTGTTCGAGGATCTCCAACGCCACGGTGCCCTGGCCGGCGATCACGTCGGGGTGGTCGAACGGGTGGATCAGCACCGCGCCGGTGCGCTCGGCGAAGGTCTGCGCCGCGACCAGGGACTCGTCCACCGTGTTGCCGACGAGTTCGATCTGGGCGCCGTACCCCTTGGTGGCGGCGACCTTCGGCAGCGGCGCGTTGACCGGCATGAAGACCGTGGCGTGGGTGCCGACCAGGCCGGCGGCGAGCGCCACCCCCTGCGCGTGGTTGCCGGCGCTCGCCGCGACCACGCCGCGTTCCCGTTCCTCGGCGGAGAGCCGGGAGATTCGCACGTACGCGCCGCGCACCTTGTACGACCCGGCCCGCTGCAGGTTCTCGCACTTGAGCCAGGTGGGCCCGCCGAGCGCGGCGCTCAATGGCCGGGAGGGCTCCAGCGGGGTGGTACGGGTGACGCCGGCGAGCAGTTCCCGCGCAGCCTGTACGTCGGCGAGACCGACCAGTTCCGTCATGCCCCGATCGTGCCACCCGGTCGCGGGGGAACAGGCGGCGACACCGGGGCCTCTTCCGTCGCCACCTGCGGCGACCACGGCGTCACCGGCTGCGGCGGGTACGGCCCGCCGGTCGGCGGCGGGTACGGGGCCGGGGGCCAAGCCACGGCGGCCCGGTCGAGCCGGTCCTGCTGGGCGGCGGAGATCCGGTGCAGCAGCACGACGAAGGCCGCCGCGGCGACCACGCAGGCCACGGCCGGCACCAGGTACCGCAGCTGCGCGCCCTGGTAGTAGTCGACGTACTCCCGGAACTCGGCTTCCGTGGTCGGGTTCTCGGCCAGCGTGGCGAACTCCCACTCGTCGTTCAGGCTGACCGCCCCGTCCCAGAGGCTGAAGACCAGCCACGCCGACCACCACAGGGCGACCAGCCCACGGGTGGGCCGCCACAGGCTGTCCCGGGCGATGTTCGCCACCACCCGGGCGGGCACCACCAGGTTGGCGAACGGCACCAGCCAGCCGGCGATCGACCACCCCACGCCGAGCGACGGCAGGGCGCCCGGGAACGCGTCGGTGTTCTTCCGCGCCCGCCAGGTCCAGATGATCACCAGCACGCCGGCGACGATCTGGACGAGGAGGAAGACCAGGGCCAGGACGCCTTCGAGCACCGCCGCGCCGAGCAGCAGGTCTCCGTCCCGGTCGGCCGCGGCCCGCTCGACCAGTGGCAGGGCCAGCACGGGGGCCAGCGCGAGGACCAGGTAGGCGACGGCGGTGAGGCCGACCGCGACGGCGGCGGCCAGGCCGGGGCCGCGGACGGCGTACGTGGGCAGACCCGGGGTGACCGCCGGTTGGCCGTACGGGGTACGGCAGCGTGGGCAGGTGTCGGTGCCGGGAGACGCGGCGTCTCCGCAGGTCTGGCAGTGCACGGTGACCGTCCGAGGGGGTGTGCGGCTGAGGCCCGCACACGCTAGACGATCATGCGCTGGCTGGCGACCCCGTTCCGACGCGCGGGTACCCGGGGGCGTGCCGCGACCAGGGCGCCTGCATCTCGAACTGGCCGGCGACGCCGAGCAGCAGCAGCTCCGAGCCGGGCGGGCCGATCAGCTGGGCGGCGACCGGCAGTCCGTCCGGGCGCCGGCCGACCGGCACCACGATGGACGGCAGGCCGGCGATGTTCCACGGCGCGGCGTACGGGGCGTACCGGATGTTCGCCTTCATGTTGGCCAGCCAGGACCGGCCCGACCAGGCGGCGGCCTCCGGGGGCGGGCCGGCCAGCGCCGGGGTGAGCAGCAGGTCGATCGAGTGGTCGGTGAAGAAGCCGATCGAGCGGTCCCGCCAGGCGGCCCGGTCGGCCTCCCGGACGTACCCCCGGCGCTGCGCCCACTCGCCGAGCGCGACGTGCCGACGGCTGCGACGCTGGAGCTGGCGCGGCGCGATGCCCGCCGCCCGGACGTCGGCGGCCGCGGCCGCGAACCAGGTGGCGATGCCCTGGAGGCCGAGGGCGGTCGGGTAGACCGGGTCGGCGGGGACGGTGTCGTGGCCGGCGGCGGCGAGCAGCCGGCCGGCGGCGGCCACCGCGTCCCGGTTCGAGGCGTCCGGCGAGACGCCGCGCACCGGGGAGCGCAGCGAGACGCCCACCCGCAGCCGGGCCGGCGGGACCAATTTCTCCTGCCGGCGGCCGGCGAGCACCTGGAAGCCGACCGCGGCGTCGGCGACGGTGGTGGTCAGCATGCCGTGCTCGGTGAGGCCGAACCAGTCCTCCGCGCCGAGCTGGCAGGGCACCACGCCGCGGCCGGGCTTGAGCCCGACCAGGCCGCAGCAGGCCGCCGGGATGCGGATCGAGCCGAGACCGTCGTTGCCGTGCGCGATCGGCACCAGCCCGGCGGCCACCGCGGCGGCCGCGCCGCCGGAGGATCCACCAGGGGTACGCCGCAGGTCCCACGGGTTGCGGGTCACCGCGGAGTCGTCGTCGGTGAGCGCCCAGAGGCCGAGCTCCGGCATCCGGGTCACCCCCAGGATCACCGCGCCGGCGCCCCGCAGCCGCCGGACCACCTCGTGGTCGGCCTCCGCGACGCCGGTACGCACCGCCGCCGACCCGTTCCAGGTGGGCAGGCCGGCGACGGGGGTGTTCTCCTTGACCGCGACGGGGACGCCGGCCAACGGCAGGTTGGCCAGCTCCTCCTGCTCGTCGACCTTCTCCGCCTCGGTGATCGCCTCCCCGCCGCGTACCGCGCGGAACGCGGCGAGGTCGGCGTCGACCCGGGCGATGTGGTCCAGGTGGTCGGCGACGACCTGGGTGGCCGAGACGTCGCCCCGGCGTACGCCCCGGGCGATCTGCTTGGCGGTCGCCCCCACCCAGGTCGGCATGATGTCCTGCACGGCCACCCCTCCCCAGCCTGCGGTCAGCCCAGCGCCTGCTCCAGATCAGCGAGCAGGTCGTCGACCGTCTCGATGCCGACAGACAGTCGCACGAGATCGCCGGGAACTTCAAGCGGCGAGCCGGCAGCACTTGCGTGTGTCATCCGACCCGGGTGCTCGATCAGGGACTCCACGCCGCCGAGCGACTCGGCGAGCACGAAGAGCTTGGCCTGGTTGCAGATCTCCACGGCGTGCTCCTCGCCGCCCGACGCGCGGAACGAGATCATGCCGCCGAACCGGCGCATCTGCTTGGCGGCCACCTCGTGCCCCGGGTGCGACGGCAGGCCCGGGTAGATCACCTGGGCGACCTTGGTGTGCCCGTCCAGGTAGGCGGCGATCCGCTCGGCGTTGTCGCAGTGCCGGTCCATTCGTACCCCGAGGGTCTTGATGCCGCGCAGGGTGAGCCAGGCGTCGAACGGGCCGTTGATCGCGCCCATCGCGTTCTGGTGGTAGCGCAGCTCGTCGCCGAGGCCGGCGTCGGCGGCGATCAGCGCGCCACCGACCACGTCGGAGTGCCCGCCGACGTACTTGGTGGTCGAGTGGACCACCACGTCCGCGCCGTGCGCGATGGGCTGCTGGAGGTACGGCGAGGCGAAGGTGTTGTCGACCGCCAGCAGCGCGCCGGCGTCGTGGGCGACGGCGGCCAGGGTGGCGATGTCGGCGATGCCGAGCAGCGGGTTGGTGGGCGTCTCCACCCAGACGATCTTCGTGGTGCCGGGGCGGATCGCGGCCCGGACGGCGTCGACGTCCGAGACCTTCGCCGGGGTGTAGTCCAGCCCCCAACGCTCGGCGACCCGGGCGAAGAGCCGGTACGTGCCGCCGTACGCGTCGTCCGGGATCACCACGTGGTCACCCGGCTTGCAGACGGTGCGCAGCAGGGTGTCCTCGGCGGCCAGGCCGCTGGCGAAGGCGAGCCCGACCGGCCCACCCTCCAGCGCGGCCAGGCACTCCTGGAGGGCGTCCCGGGTGGGGTTGCCGGATCGGCTGTACTCGTAGCCCTGCCGGGGCGCGCCGACGGCGTCCTGGGCGTAGGTGCTGGTCTGGTAGATCGGTGGGATCACCGCGCCGGTCCGGGCCTCCGGGTCCTGGCCGGCGTGGATGGCGAGCGTCTCGAAGCCGTGACTCATTCCGCAGACGTTAGTCCGCCGGCCCACCGCCTCGGGCGGAAGGTGCCAGGACGGGCCCCCGGTCAACGCCTGCGGTAGTGCAGGGGCCCCTGGTCGACACCTCGGCACCGAGCGAGCCCGGGGTCCCGGCCATACGCTGCCGGGATGAGCGGGTGCGTGTTCTGCGGGATCGTGGCGGGCGAGGTGCCGGCGTTCACCGTCGCCGACGAGGCGGACGGGGTGGCGTTCCTGGACACCCGGCCGGTCTTCAAGGGGCACGTCCTCGTCGTGCCCCGCACCCACCTGATCACCCTGAGCGACCTGCTGGCCGACGCGTTGCCGGGCTACTTCGCCCTGGTCCAGCGGCTCGCGCTGGCGGTGGAGGCCGGTCTGGGGTCCGGTGGAACGTTCGTGGCGATGAACAACAAGGTGTCCCAGTCCGTACCGCACCTGCACACCCACGTGGTGCCCCGCACGAAGGGCGACGGCCTGCGCGGCTTCTTCTGGCCGCGGACCCGCTACCGGGACGACGCCGAGGCCCAGGATTACGCCGACCGGATCGCCGCCGCCCTCGCCGGGCCGTGACCATCCCCCACCGGACGTGGCGATCCAGGAGGGAGGCCGGCGACGACCAGGGGCCGCCGCCGACCTCCCATGGGATGGAGGGGTGAGCCGTTACCGGGGCCAGCGGTCGCGGTACCAGGCGAAGGTGCGCCGCACCCCCTCCTCCAGCGACACCACCGGCTCGTAGCCGGTGAGCGCCCGAAGCTGCGACAGGTCCGGGCAGCGCCGGGCCACCGCCCCCGGCGGGGCCGGAACCGGTGCGAGCTTCGGGTCGAACTCGGCGACCCGGAGCACCAGCTTGGCCAGGTCGCCGATGTTGGTCTCCTCCGCGTCGTTGCCGATGTGCACGACCCGCCCGGCGGCGACCGGGGTGTCCATGAGCCGCAGCATCGCCTCCACCGCGTCGTCGACGTGGCAGAACGCCCGGGTCTGGTCCATGCCGTAGACCCGGTAGGGGTCCTCCCCCCGCAGGGCGCGCAGGGACAGTTCGGGAATGACGTGGTCGGCACCCATCCGCGGCCCGTAGACGTTGTGGAAGCGACCGACCACGGCCGGGAGACCCGTCGCCCGGGCGGTGTGCAGGACGGCGGCCTCCCCCAGCAGCTTGCTGATCGCGTAGCTGAACCGGGGTGCCGTCGGGTCGGCCACCACCACCGGTACGTCCTCGGCCGTCGGCACCGGCACCAGACCGAGATCGACACCACCGGCGTACACCTCGCTGGTCGAGGCGAAGAAGAGCTTCTCCTCCGGGCTGATCCAGTCGAGCAGGTGCAGCGCCGCGAGGGTGTTGACGCGGACCACCCGGGCCGGGTCGGACTCCACGTTGCGGACCCCGACGACCGCGGCGAGCAGGTAGATCTGGTCCCAGCCGTGCGGCAGGGCCGCCCAGGTGGCCGGGTCGGTCAGGTCGCCGGATCGGATCTCCACGCCCGGGGCGGCGCGCAACGCGGCGAGGTCGGCGTCGTCGCGTCCCCGCGAGAAGTCGTCGACGATGGTCACCGCGTGCCCGTCGGCGGTCAGTCGGCGGGCCAGGTGCAGGCCGATGAAGCCGGCCCCGCCCAGCAGCAGCGCCCTCACGCGATCACCTGCTTCGCGTCGTAGCCGAGCCCGGCGTAGTGAACGCCCGCCGCCGTGACGGCCGCCTCGTCGAGGATCCGCCAGGAGTCGTAGATGAGCTTCGGGCCGCCCGCGCCGAGCACCGCGTCGACCTGGATCGCCCGGTAGTCCGGGTGGTCGTTGATCACCAGGACCGCGTCGGCCTCGCTGAACGCCTTGTCGAGGCTGATCGGCTCACCGCCGTACCGCCGGATCACCTCGGGGGTCACCATCGGATCGTGGCCGAGGACGGTGATCCCGGCGGCGCGGAAGACCGGCATCATGGTCGCGATCGGGGTCCCGCGCATGTCGTCGGTGGGCGGCCAGCCCTTGTAGGCCCACCCGAGCACGGCGAGTCGCGCGCCCTCGCTGCTCCCCCGCTGCTCCCGGATCATCTCGACCAGCCGCTCGGCCACGTGAACCGGCAGGTACTCGTTGAGTTCGCGAGCCCGGCCGACCAGGAACGGCTCCCGCTCCGGCGAGCTGTTGATCATGATGTATGGATCCTTGGACAGGCAGCCGCCACCGACGTACCCCGGCTTCGCGAGGTCCGGACGCGGATAGTCCAGGTTCGCCGCCCGGATGACCTCCAGCGGGTCGAGCCCGTGCCGCTCCGCCATGAGGGCGATCTCGTTGCCGAAGGCGTAGATCAGGTCGGTGTGGCAGTTGTTGGAGAGCTTCACCAGCTCGGCCGCCTCCAGGCTGGAGACGGGGACCAGTTGGGCGGCGAGGCCCCCGAAGAACTCCAGGCCCGCCCGCAGGCTCTCGTCGTCCAGGCCGCCGACCACCTGCGGCAGCTCGACCAGCTCGCGCAGGGCCTGACCCTGGATGGTCCGCTCGGGAGCCATCACCAGGCGGGCCCGACCCCAGGCGGCGAGCAGTGCGGGCAGCACCACCGCGCGGCTGGTGCCCACCGGTACGGTGCTCCGCACCACGACCAGGGTGTCCGGTCCGCACCACTCGGCCACCCCCGCGGCGGCCGAGGCGAGATTGCGCAGGTCGGGCAGCTGGGTCTGCTCGTCCACCGGCGTCGACACGCAGATCACGGCGACGTCCACGGTGTCCGCCGGCAAGCGGGTGTCGACGAAGACGGAACGGCCGCAGTGCTCGGCGAAGGTCTCCTCGACCCCGGGCTCGTAGATGTGCGGCCGGCCGTTCGACAGCGACTCGACCACGGACGGCGCGACGTCGGCACCGTGCACGGTGAAGCCCTTTCGGGCCAGGGCCGCGGTCAGGGTCAGGCCGACGTAGCCCATCCCCACCACTCCGATTGTCATGGGCACTCGTGCTCTCCTATCGGTTCGTTGACTTCGGTGCTCTGCGGTCAGCGGCAGGGCGGGCTGATGCGGTCGAGTTCCCGGGGGCCCACGTAGCCCCCGAACTCCTCCTGCCGGTACCGGGCGCAGGCGGCCCGGACGTTTTCGGCACGGCTGGCGTAGTCCACGGCGAGGACGACCTTGCCCGCGTCGCGCAGCGCTCGCGCGTTGCCGAGGTTCTCCTCGCAGTAACTCTCCGTGCACTGCCGGTCGGGTGATCGGTAGAAGAGGTCCTCCATGCCGATCCCGTCGATCGCCTCGGTGTAACCGTCGTACTCACGCAGCTCCGGGGAGTTCTGCGGGAACACCAGCAGGCCCGGCCGCTGCGACCTGGCGTACCGGCTGATCCGGACGATCAGGTCGACCATGGCCCGGGCCAGGTCGGCGCGGGTGCGACCTGGCGTCAGGGAAAGCTCCAGCTCCTCGTAGGCCAGCGGCGTGTCCAGGTAGATCCCGTCGAAGCCGGCCCGTACGGCCTGGTCGATCCGGGGTCGGACGGCCAGGTCCCACCACCGCTGGTCCCAGTAGCGGACGAAGAACTCGTCCGGCCAGTCCGACCACCGGTTGAGGATCAGGTCGCCCTGCTGCCGGACCGCCGGGTACTCCGGCCGGAACTGCTCGATGCTGCCGATCTCGAAGTAGGCCAGCACGACCTTCCCCGACGACCGCAGCGCCTCGATCTCCTCCCGTCCGAAGTAGTCGCCGTGGGCGTCCCGAGCCAGGTCGATCACGACGAGTTGCTGGGGGGCCCGGGCCAGCGCGTCGAGCCGGCCCCCCGGGTAGCCCTGCAACTGGTAGGCCCAGTCGCTGACCGGCCGGCCGAGGGTGGGCCGGGGCGCGGACGGATGCGGCCGGTCGTCTCCGGTGCACCCCCCTGCGGCCACCGCGAGCCCGACCACCAGCGCCGCCGCCACGAGGCGCCGCCGGCATCCGGACCCTGGACGGCTCACCGGCCGTCCCCACCGGCCCACACCGCCTTCACCGACTCCGCGAGCTCGTGCACCGGCACCCAGGCCAGCAGCCGCGCCGCCCGCGAGTTGTCACCCTGCATCCAGGAGACCGCGGCCGAGCGGGCGGGGGCCACGGACTCCTCACGGATCTGGCCCGCGAATCCGGCCGCCTCGGCGAGCAGTTCCACCACCCGCCGGGTGGGGACGGCCCGGCCGCCGGCGAGGTTGACCACCCGGGAGTCGAGGTGGGGTGCGAACGCGGCGGCCACGACGCCCGCCGCAACGTCCCGCACGTCGACGAAGTCCCGGTACGCCGACAGCGGTCCCATCGAGATCTCGCCGGAGCCGGAGCCGGTGCGCTGAGCCTGCCGGATGAGCGCCGCCGCCCGACCGAGCACCGTGTCCTCGTGCAGGCCGGGCCCGATCGGGTTGAACACCCGCAGGGTCACCCCGTCGACCCGACCGGCCGCGCTGGCCAGCTCCACCAGCGCGGTGGCGGCCAGGTGGCTCAGGCCGTACTCGCTGACCGGCCGGGCCGGGTCGTCCTCGCGCACCGCGTGCCCGGGCGGCACCGGGCCGTACTCGCCGGCCGAGCCGAGCCGGACGAACCGGATCGCCGGGTCGACCGCCGCGATGGCGTCGGTCAACTTCGCGGTCACCAAGGTGTTCGCCGCGATCAGCTCGTGGCCGGTGCCGGAGAGCGAGCCGGTGCAGTTCACCACGACATCCGGGTTGGCCGCCCGCAGCACCGCGACCAGGTCGTCCACCCGGCCGCGGACCAGGTCGCACTCGACGCGGCCCGGCGTGGTCAGCCCGCTGACCCTCGGATCCTGCTCAAACTGTCGGCACACCTGACGGCCGATGAAGCCGGAACCGCCGAACACCACCACCCGGGTCATACCGTCTCCACCTCCTTCTGCCGCAGCAGCACGGGCTTGAGCTGCTCGAAAGTGCGGTTGACCTCGTCGTAGTCCTCCGGGTGACCAATGTCCACCCAGTAGCCCTCGAAGTCGTAGCTCGCCGGCGGCTCAGCGCGTTCGATCAGGTCCAGCACGAGCTGGTCGAAGCCGTAGGAAAGGCCCAACGGGTACGGAGCCAGGGTGCGCCGGGACATCCCGTACACCCCCATGCTGACCCGGTAGTGGAACGTCGGTTTCTCGGTGAAGCCGACGACGTGGCGGTCGCGTACGTCGAGGACGCCGAATTCGATCGGTACGGTGCGGACCGCGGTGGCCACCGTCAGCGGCGCGTCCGACAGGACGTGGGTGTGTAGCAGATCCGCGAAGTCGAGGTCGGTGAGCACGTCCCCGTTCATCACGACGAAGTGCTCGGGAAGCCGGTCACGGAGCGCGAACAGCGGTCCCACCGTGGACAGTGGGGCCGTCTCCTCGGCGTAGTCGATCTGGAGACCCCAGGCCGACCCGTCGCCGACGAACGCCTTGATCAGCGGGCCGAGGTGGTTGATCGCCAGCGTGGCGTGGCTGAACCCGCACACCGACAACTGGTGCAGCACCACCTCCAGCACCGCGTGGTTGTCGCCGATGGGCACCAGTGGTTTGGGCAACGCCGTCGTGTAGGGGCGAAGTCGGACGCCCTTCCCGCCGGCCAGGATCACCGCATGCATCTGTCCATGCCTCCCGTACTTGTCACTACCGGTATCGCCATGCCTGGCCGAGGACCCCGACCAGTGCGGCGATGAGGATTGCCTGAAGCAGGACGGCGCTGCCGAGAAGACCGGCTGCGTCGACCAACGGGTCGGGCGCGCCCCGACCGACCAGCAGCACGCTCAGGTGCGCCACGAGGGCGGCACCGAGTGCCGCGTTGAGTCGGCCGAATCCGCGGTGGCCGGCGAGGATGAAGGCCACGAAGTACGCGCCGGCGACGGCGACGTGCGCGGCGATCAGCACGGCTCCCGCCGTACTGAGCCGACCGGACTGCCGCAGGGCGGCGAGCAGTGGCAGCGCCAGCACGGCCACCGCGGTCGTGACCAGCCCCAGCTCGATCGCCAGCCGGGTCCACACCCGGGTGGCGAACCGGCGCGGAGAATGTGCCTGGCGCAACAGCGCCCGGGCCCGTTCGTGGAATCGGCGGGCCCGCCACTCCACCAGCCCCATCCCGAGGATGAGCGGCGCCGCGGCCACCGCGAGGTCGAACGGGCCGGACAGGTACCGCGCATCGGCGTGCAGCAGGTACGCCGCCGAGAGCGCGGCGTAGAGCAGGACGGCGCAGAGCTGCGACAGCTCCGGCCGGGCGGCGCGGTGCAGGGGCGGGTCCGCGACCGGCCCGGTGGACCTCGGGTACCAGGCGGGGAGATCCGGTCGGGCGGTCCACGAGAGCGCCAACGCGAACGCGAGAGCCACCGACCCGACGCTGATGGCGACCGCCACCGTGGCATCCGGTCGCCCGGTCAGCAGGTACCCGCCGCCGGCCGCGGCGGCGGGCGCCATCGCGGCGAGCAGCCAGCCCTCCTGCCGATAGAAGAGAGCGGCGGTCGCGGCCACCTGGTACGCCGACAGCCCGGCCGCCAGCAGCACCGAGGGCAGGTCAGCCTCGGTGCCGCCGGGCAGGGCGGTGGCGGCGGCCGCGACCGCCGGGCCGAGCAGCGCCGACCGGCGGAGCAATCGCGCTGCAGGGCGGGACAGGCCCCGGCCCACCAGGCGATACCCCAACCAGGCGGTTCCGCCCGACCAGACCCAGCCGACCGCCCCGGCGGTCAGCAGTCCTCGCACCCCGGACCGCTGGTCGAGCAACGCCAGCACCGCCGGGAGTAGTACGCCGGGCATCATGTACAGCAGGCCGTGCGAGAGGTCCCGGGCGGCGCGGCCCGGGTCTCCCGACGCGAAGTGGGGCACCCGCGGTGGCCGGATCTCCGGGGCCAGCCGGCGGAACACCTCCTCGGCCAGCACGAAGACGTCCGGGTAGCCGTAGTCGTCCCGGGCGGAGCGGTCGGTGAGCCCATCGGACTCCAGGGCCGCGGCAACCTGCATCGCGTCGACCGGCCGCCCGAGCCGGGGGGCCGTCCGCTCGACCAGGCCGACGACCGGGTCGTCGACGACCCGGGGCGACTCCAGCGTCGGAGCGTCGGCCATACCGGTCATACCGCTGCCACCGGCCCACTGGGTCGGAACGCCGCCGCCGACTCGTCCACGAGGTTCCGGTAGATCCGCCGGTACGCGTCGATGGACTGGTCGAGGGTGAAGTGCGCCAGGACCCGGTCCCGCGCCGCCGCACCCAGCCGGGCTCGCAGCGACGCGTCCCGGAGCAGCCGTACGCAGGCCGCCGCCACCGCCGCGGAGTCGCGCGGCGGCACCACGTACCCGGCGTCACCGACCGCCTCGGCCACCCCGCCGACGTTCGTGCAGACGACCGGACGGCCACAGGCCATCGCCTCGACCACCGCGTACGGGAAGCCCTCGGAGATGCTGGTCAGCGCCACGACCTGCCCCTGGTGGTAGGCGTCCACCGAACTGTGCACCCGCCCCTCCAGCACGGCGTCGCCGGTGAGCCCCAGGTCGGCGATGAGCTTCTGGCAGCTGTCGCGGTAGTCGGCGTTCCCCGCCGGCGCGTCCCCGAAGATGCGCAGGCGCGCCCCGGGCACCTCGGCCCGGACGACCGCGAACGCGCGGATCAGCGTGTGCAGGTCCTTGATCGGGTCGATCCGGCCCAGGTAGACGAGGGCCGGCTCGGTCGGCTCGGCCTTCGGCGCCGGGAACTCGTCGGGGTCGACGCCGTTGTAGACGGTCCAGGTCCGTTCGGGGTCCGCGCCGTTGCGCAGCTGCCAGCGCCGGTTGTACCCGCCGTGCGGGGCCAGCGCGTCCACGACGAGGTACGCGGCCCGGGCGAGCTGGCGGTGGAAGCCGAGGACGAGCACCTTGACCGGGTACGAATCGTCGGATCCGAGCAGGTCCAGGTAGCGCTCACGCAGGTACATGCCGTGTTCCGACATGACCACGGGGGTGTCGTACCGCCACTTGGCGGTCATCCCGACCAGCATGCAGAGCCCGTTCATGGACGAGTGCACGAGGTCGGCCCGGACCGGCTCGACGGAGAGCGGTCGCAGCATGTGCTCGATCAGCGCGAGCGCGGTGACACAGTCGGCGAGGGTGATCTCCGGTTCGTCCGGCCGCAGGCCGCCCCACGCATCCAGGGTCATGCTGAACGCGGTGTTCGAGTTGAGCGCGTCGGTGAGATCCCCGCCGTCGGCGGCGTACTCGTGCAGCAGGCGCAGCGCGTGGAGGAAGCGGGTCCGGCTGAACTCCTTCCGCCCGGGTTCCGGATCATCGGGTCGCAGGATGGCGCCCAGCAGCGCCACGAACCCCTCGCGGAACCGGCGCCCGGGCCGCCGCGCACCGCGGCGGTCGGGTCGCTCCCCCCACAACGGGATGGTGCTCAACCGGGCGAGATTGTCCGGCGCATCCCACCGGGGCCGTTCGCTGCCGTCGACGGTGAGCGCCACCATCTCCCACTCGTGCTCGGGCAGGCCCCGGATGAGCTGGTCACACCACATGCTCACGCCGCCCACGGCGAACGGGTAGGTCCCTTCGGAGACCAGCGCCACTCTCATGGCAGCAGGCTCGCGGCGATCACCGACGGCTCGCCGGCCCGCAGCGCGACCGGCGTCGAGACCTCGCTGCCGTAGGTGGTGGAGTCGCCGTTACGCACTCCGCTGACCGTGACGGTGCCGGCCTGGGGCGAGCTGACGGTGACGGTGTTGTCGGCGCGGTCGAGGACGGCGTCCACCCCGGCCGCCAGCTCGGCGAAGTGGCCGTTACGGCTGACCGCGTACCGGGCCAGCGCCGGCCAGTCGAGGTTGCGCACCGGGACGGCGTAGTACGAGCTGTACTTGCCGAGCAGGCTGTCGAGCCAGTCGGTGAGCAGCGTCCGACCGTTGCCGTAGTCGCGCAGGTTGGCGATGTGGAAGGTGTGGGTGTAGAGCGAGCCGCTGCTCAGGTGGCCCAGCGCCACGTCGGTCTCGGCCGAGACCACCTGGTCGTAGGTGAGGTTCGTCGGCCAGTACGGGAACTTGCCGTTCGGCCCGTAGAAGGAGTTGTAGAAGGCGGTCTCCTCCGCTGGCGCCGTGCAGTGGTACGCGATGTTCGTCGGCCAGTCCGGCACCACCGTGAGGCTGGTGTCCAGCGGGTGGGCGATGCCGCAGTTGAAGCACGCCGGCTGGTGGCTGGGGAAGGACATGTTGCCGTGCAGGTACTTCACCCCGAGGTCGCGCGCCGCCCGCAGCAGCTCCGGGTTGGACGCGGTCAGGCCGAAGTCGGTCGGCGGGTCGGTGTCGTTGTTCGGGTCGGGGTTGTAGACGCCCAGGCCGGAGTATTCACCGGTCTTGAGCACGCTGCCGTCGACCGGCAGCCCGAGCCGCCCGGCGGCGGACAGGTTGTCGGCGATCTCCGCGCGGCTGGTGGCGTAGTCGGTGAAGTTCATCTCCGGGTGGGTCAGCGTGTGGTTGATCCACCGGAACTCCTTCGCCAGGCACTTGGTGGTGGCGGTGAGCTTCCGGATCCCGCCCTGCGGGCTGCAGGAGCTGCCCGCGTTCAGGTTCGCGTCTCCGCCGTTGTACGCCATGCCCAGGGTCAGGCCGCTGGCCAGCGGATACTTCTGACGCAGCGCCTGCTGGCGGAGGTAGGTGTTGTAGGCGTCGTGCGCCGACATCTGGTAGCCGGGGTCGGACTCGATGTGACCGTCGGGGTAGTAGTGGTCGGCCGAGTTGAACCAGTCGTCGACGTCGACGTTGAGATGGTGCCGCTGCTCGCCGAGGAACAGTCCTCGGCTGGCCCACCGGAACAGCCCGTACACCAGCAGGTTCGACTGGAGCAGGTACTGGTTGGAGGTGAAGGTCAGCATCAGCCGTTCCCGGCCGTCGGCGGACGGGCTGAGCACGCCGATGGTGTCGCTGCCGGCGGCGAGCACCGGGGTGGCCGTGCAGTCGGTGCGCACCGCGGTGCGGTACACGTACGACTCGACGACCGGGACCCGGGCGGTGGACTTGAGGTAGTCGAAGACCCCCGCGCCGGCGGTGGTCAGGGTGGCGTTCAGCGGGGTGCCGCCCACCGCGCCCTCGCTCACGCCGCTCAGGCAGTAGTCCTCGGGCCACGTCCCGTAGCTGCCGTACAGGACCGCCTGGCGCACCGAGTAGTCCCGCTCGTACGCCCACAGCAGGTTCCACTCGGTGGCGTCGAGGCCGCTGACGTACCCGCCGTTCTCCGAGTAGAGCAGACCACTGTCGGTCAGCAGGACGGCGTCATAGCGACCGACGCCGTCCGGGCGCACCAGGGTCTCCGTGGTCAGCGGCGTCGTACGGGTCAGCAGCACGTCGTAGGCCGCGCCGACCCGGTCGAGCGTCGACTTCCAGGTGGGCAGGCCGAAGTCGTTGTCGTCGACCGCGACGACGAGCGCGCGCAGGCCCACCTTGGTGTTCGCCCCGGCGCTCAGGGTGGACGCGGTGGTGTCGGCGGCACTCGGGGCGGAGAGCGTCGACAGGTCACCCTGACGCAGGGGTACCGACCCACCCTTGCGGGGTAGCGGCCGCGGCGCGTCCAGCGTCGGCGGCGCCGCCACCGGCGCGAGCCCCACGACCGCGGGTGGCACCGGGGCGGACGGGCGCGCGGCGGCCGTTCCCGGACCGGCGAGCGTCATGCTCGTGACCATCATCGCCACGCATGCCGCGACCGTTCGGACCGTTGCGGTTCTTGCCATAGCCGACCTCCAGTCGGAGAAAAAGGACAGGGTTGTTCGGCAGCTTGGAGAGCTGCTGCGTCAGGAATGGGGGAAGTCGCCCCGGGCGCTGGTCCGGGACCCGGTCAGGGGCGAGGAGTCGAAGAGGACGTTGCTTCAGGGGCCGGTCACGGGACGGACACCACGTTTTCCGAGGGCGACGGTTCATGGCCGTACGCCGCCACCAGCTCGGCCCGCCAGTCGTCCTCGACCGGCATCGTGATCCACGGGTGCCCCAGCCCGTCCACCGTGTCGAGGCGCTCCGTGACGTGCACGTACCCCGCGTTGCGCCGCTTGCTCCAGGCGACCGCCCGCCGCATGCCCGCCCGATCGGGAGCGGCGTAGACGAGATGCCAGAAGCGTTCGGCGGGTAGGCCCGCCTCCCAGCCGGCGGGCTGCCAACGGGCGTACTCGTCGTACGTGCCCTCGAAGGTGACGAGGGTGTCGGCCAGATCCTGGTAGCACCGCTCGGTCGTCCGGCCCGGGTTCATCACGAGGTACGCGCCGGGGTACCGGTCGCGGATGTACGCCGCGATCCGGCGGTACCGAGCGACGTGGGCGTCGCCCGGTCCGCAGGCCGCGGTCGTCCGGTCCAGGAAGATGCCCTGGAGCCCGGCCGTTCCGTAGGCCCGGTACCAGCCGTCGATGTCGCGGGTGATCTGCGCCGTCCAGGCGTCGACGTCGGAGCGTCCACGTCCGGGCCCGTCCCGTCGCGTCGGCCGGCTCGGTGAACCGAGACCCAGCCCGAGGTAACCGGTGTCCACATAGGCGAGCGCTCGCGCGCCGGCCGCGTGAAGGCTCCGGAACACCTCGCCCCAGGCGGGGTGGTAGGGCAACTCGGGCGCGCTGTGCGAGCCGTTGACGACGACGATGCCGGTGGCCGGTGCGCTGTGGGCCAGCCGCCCGAACATCGCCCCGCCGTCCGGGGTCGCCGGCGTCCAGTACGCCGGGATGGCGATGCGCTGCCGGAGCGGCTCCGCGCTCACGCATGCGCTGCTTGCTGCTACCGACACAAGAGCCACCACCAGTGGGCCGACCATCGAGGCACTTTTCACGCCGCCATCCGAAGAAGATCACGGGCTGCCGGTGCTCATTGAGGCACCGGGATCACGCTCCCGCCGGGCCGGCGCTTGCTGCGCCGCGCCCCGCGATCGAGCACCTAGGTACGGTATCGAGTCATTGGTACCCACGAGACCGTTTCAGAGCGCTATTGGGTATTTCTCGCTGATTGGTCAGTAAGGATTCGGACAGCAGGGACACAAGGGAGCAAAGCCTCCAGATGCCTGGCCTCCCCCTGACCGGGTAAGGAAGCGGGGCCCGGCGGTGTTGCACGCGGGGAAGAGGTACGAGAGGAGTCCCACCGTGTTCCTTCGCCGTATGAAGGCCGAGCTGCCCACCCCCGACCAGGCCCTGCCGGGTCGCCCGATCGCGATGCCGATCGGTGACCGGCACGAGGTGCTGGCATCGTCGCTCAAGGGGCCGTTCCCGGAGGGTTCCCAGGTCGCGGTCTTCGGCATGGGCTGTTTCTGGGGTGCCGAGCGGCTGTTCTGGACGCTGCCGGGCGTGCTGACCACGTCCGCCGGCTACGCGGGCGGCGTGACGCCGAACCCGACGTACGAGGAGGTCTGCTCGGGCAGGACCGGGCACGCCGAGGTGGTCCAGGTGGTCTACGACCCCGCGAAGATCAGCTACGAGGACCTGCTCAAGATCTTCTGGGAGAACCACGACCCGACCCAGGGCATGCGCCAGGGCAACGACGTCGGCACCCAGTACCGCTCGGCGATCTACACGACGACCGACGAGCAGCTGACCACCGCCCAGGCGTCGCGGGACGCGTTCGCGCCGATCGTGGCGCGGGCCGGCAAGGGTGAGATCACCACGGAGATCGCGCCGCTGGGTGACTACTTCTTCGCCGAGGACTATCACCAGCAGTACCTGGCGCCGACGAAGAACCCGAACGGCTACTGCAACCACGGCCCGAACGGGCTGAGCTGCCCCGTCGGCGTGGCCCGTACCGCCGGCTGAGCGACCTGTTGTCCGGTTCCGGGCCTGCGGTGATTGTCACACCGCGGGCCCGGTCCGATTCGGGCACCGGGCGGGGCCGGGACAGGAAAACCACCGCGCACGAGAGCCCGACTCCCGGGTGGCGCGCATCCTAGCAAGGACGTAACACCAACGACATCGTCCCAACAGGCGAAGCGCAACAACCTCTGGCAGCATTGCCTGCCATGTGCGGACTTGCGGGAGAGTTCCGCCGTGACGGTTCACGCGCCGATGTGGCGACGGTGGAGCGCATGGCGGCCACGATGAGCGACCGGGGGCCCGACGACAGCGGGGTCTGGTCCCAAGGGGCCACAGCCCTCGGGCACCGACGCCTGAAGATCATCGACCTCTCCCCGGCCAGCGGGCAGCCGCTGGTCGACGCCGGCGCCGGCCTGAGCGGCGTCTTCAACGGCTGCATCTACAACTACCGCGAGCTGCGCGAGGAGTTGCAGGCCAAGGGGCACCGCTTCTTCTCCACCGGCGACAGCGAGGTCGTGATCAAGGCGTACGCCGAGTGGGGGCTCGACTTCGTCGACCACCTGATCGGCATGTTCGCCGTGGCGATCAGCGAGCGGGACACCGGCCGGCTGGTGCTGGCCCGGGACCGCCTCGGCATCAAGCCGCTCTACCTGGCCGAAACGCCGGGCGTGGTGCGCTTCGCCAGCACCCTGCCGGCCCTGCTCGCCGGCGGTGGCGTCGACACCTCGATCGACCCGGTCGCGCTCGCGCATTACCTCAGCTTCCACAGCATCGTGCCGCCGCCGCGGACCATCCTGCGCGGCGTCACCAAGCTCCCCCCGGCCACCGTGCGGGTCTACGAACCGGACGGCCGCAGCCACGAGCGGGTCTACTGGGACCCCTCCTTCACCCGGGCCGCCGAGCGGGCCGACTGGTCCGAGCAGGACTGGCAGGACGCCCTGCTGGAGTCGCTGACCACCGCGGTACGCCGCCGGATGGTCGCCGACGTGCCGGTCGGCGTACTCCTCTCGGGCGGCCTGGACTCCAGCCTGGTGGTCGCGCTGCTCGCCGGCGAGGGGCAGACCGGCCTCTCCACCTTCTCCATCGGCTTCGACGCGGTCGGCGGCCGGGAGGGCGACGAGTTCGTCTACTCCGACCTGGTCGCGAAGACCTTCGGCACCGACCACCACCAGCTCCGGGTGGCCGCCCAGGACCTGGTGCCGCCGCTCGAGGCCGCCGTCGCCGCGATGAGCGAGCCGATGGTCAGCCACGACTGCGTCGCCTTTTACCTGCTCAGCCAGGAGGTGTCGAAGCACGTCAAGGTGGTCCAGTCCGGCCAGGGCGCGGACGAGATCCTCGGCGGCTACCACTGGTACCCGCCGCTGGCCGGGATCGACCGGGAGCAGGCGCTCGAGACGTACGCGAAGGCGTTCTTCGACCGGGATGCGGCCGGGCTGGCCCGGGTGCTCAACCCGGACTGGCTGGCCGACGGCGACCCGGCGCGGGAGTTCGTGGCCGCGCACCTGGGCCGGGCGGGGGCGCAGACCGCGGTCGACGCCGGCCTGCGGATCGACACCCAGATCATGCTCACCGACGACCCGGTCAAGCGGGTCGACAACATGACCATGGCGCACGGGCTGGAGGCCCGGGTGCCGTTCCTCGACCACGAGTTCGTCGAGCTGGCCGCGAGCTGCCCGCCGGAGCTGAAGCTGGCCCAGGGCGGCAAGGGCGTGCTCAAGGAGATCGGCCGCCGGGTGCTGCCGCACGAGGTGATCGACCGGCCCAAGGGCTACTTCCCGGTCCCGGGCCTCACCCACCTGGAGGGCAAGCTCCTCGACCGGGTACGCGACGCGCTCTCCGCGCCCGCGGCCCGGCGTCGCGACCTGTTCCGCGCCGACTACGTCGACGCGCTGCTCGCCGACCCGAACGCCGAACTCACCCCGTTGAACGGAAACAAGCTGTGGCAACTGGGACTCCTGGAAATGTGGCTCCAGAGCCACGGAATCGACTGACCATGTCGGACACCCTCGCCACCGGCACGGCGCGCAGCGACCGGGAGCGGGTGCTCGGCCGGCGCCGGGAACACGTCGGCCCGGGCGGCGACCCGGTCGCCCCGGGCACGCCGGAGCCGCGCACGCCCGCCACCGGCCCCGACGGCATGGTGCTGGACTGCGGCTGGGGCCGGCTGGTCTTCGGTCAGACCTTCACCGACCAGGCCGCCGTCGCCGCCGTCCTGCGCTCCGAGGCGGCCGGCGCCCGGGACATCTGCATCTACCTGCGCGACCCGCACGTGCTGGTGTCCCGGCTGCCGGACGAGCTTTTCATCGACCCGTCGCTGACGTACCGGCTGCCGCTGGGCGAGCGGCGGCCGGCGGCCACCGACGGCGGCCCGGAGATCCCCGGGCTGGTGATCCGCCCGCTGCGTGACGCCGACGACGCGGACGCGGTAAACCGGATCTACGCCCGCAACGGCATGGTGACCGCCCCGGTGGAGGTGCTGGTCGACAACGCCGGCACCGACCGCTTCCTGCACCTGGTGGCCGAGGCGGCCACCGGGGAGATCGTCGGCACCATCACCGGCGTCGACCACGTGGCGGTCTTCGCCGACCCGGAGAACGGCGCCAGCCTGTGGTGCCTGACCGTCGACTTCAACCACGCCCCGCCCGGCACCGGCCAGGCGCTGCTGACCGCCCTGGCCGACCGGCTGGACGAGCGCGGGCGGGCCTTCGTCGACCTGTCGGTGCTCGCCGAGAACTCCGGCGCGATCCGGCTGTACGAGCGGCTCGGCTTCCACCGCACCGCCACGCTCTGCGTGAAACGGAAGAACCCGATCAACGAGCGGCTCTTCCTGCCCGCCACCCCGGAGGGGTACGACGAGCTCAACCCGTACGCGAAGATCATCGCGGACGAGGCGATGCGCCGCGCCATCCGGGTGGAGGTCACCGACCCGCACTGGGGTGAGCTGCGGCTGACCAACGGCGGGCGGACCATCCACACCCGGGAGTCACTCTCCGAGCTGACCTCGGCGGTGGCGATGAGCCGCTGCGACGACAAGCGGGTCACCCGGCGGATCCTCACCGAGGCGGGCCTGTCGGTGCCGCGCGGTCGCACCGCCACCGGCGAGCCGGACGACCTCGCGTTCCTGGCGGAGTTCGGGCCGGTGGTGGTCAAGCCGGCCCGCGGTGAGCAGGGCAACGGCATCACCGTCGGGGTACGCACCGCCGAGGCACTGACCGCAGCGGTCGAGCTGGCCCGCCGGTTCTGCCCGGACGTGCTGATCGAGGAGCTGCGTTCCGGCGAGGACCTGCGGGTCGTCGTCATCGACCACGAGGTGGTGGCCGCCGCCGTCCGCCGGCCGGCCCAGGTCACCGGCGACGGCGTGCACGACATCACCGAGCTGATCGAGCGGCAGAGCCGCCGGCGGGCGGCCGCCACCGGCGGCGAGTCCCGGATCCCGATCGACGACATGACCCGCGAGGTGGTGGCGGAGGCCGGGCACCGGATGCACGACGTGCTGCCCGAGGGGGAGGTGCTGGCCGTACGCCGGACCGCCAACCTCCACACCGGTGGCACAATCCACGACGTGACGGCCGAACTGCACCCCGCGATCGCCGAGGCCTGCGTGGCCGCGAGCCGGGCCCTGGACATCCCGGTGACCGGGCTGGACCTGCTGGTCCCCGCCCCCGACCGGTCCGAGCACGTCTTCATCGAGGCCAACGAGCGGCCGGGGCTGGCCAACCACGAGCCGCAGCCGACCGCGGAACGCTTCGTGGACCTGCTCTTCCCGGGCACCCGCGCGCCGCAGCGGCTCTGGAGCCCGGCCGGTCCGGGAGGGGCGGCGTGAGCCCCAAACCCCTGGAGATCGACCTGGAGTACCTGCGCCAGGTGCTGCTGGAGCTGCTGGAGATCCCGAGCCCGTCGGGGCGTACCGACCACGTGCAGCAGTACGTGGGCGAACGACTCTCCGCGCTCGGCATCCCGTCCACGCTGACCCGGCGCGGGGCGCTGAGCGCCTGCCTGCCGGGCCCCCGGGCGACCGGCGCCGACCGGGCGATCGTGGTGCACACCGACACCATCGGCGGCATGGTGAAGCGGCTCAAGGAGAACGGCCGGCTGGAGCTGAAGACCATCGGCACGCACAGCGCCCGGTTCGCCGAGGGCGCCCACGTGCGGATCTTCACCGACGACCTGGACCGGGTGATCACCGGTCAGGTGCTGCCGCTCAAGGCGAGCGGGCACCGCTACAACGACGACGTCGACCTCCAGGGCGTCGGCTGGGAGCACGTCGAGGTCCGGGTGGACGAGCCGGTCGAGGACATCGCCGGCCTGCGCGGGCTCGGCATCGACGCCGGGGACTTCGTGGCGTTCCTGCCCAACCCGATGATCACCCCGAGCGGGTACGTGAAGTCCCGGCACCTGGACGACAAGGCCGGCGTGGCCGCGGTACTGACCGCGTTCAAGGCGATGGTCGACGCCGGGATCACCCCGGCGGTCACCGCGCACCTGCTGGTCACCGTCACCGAGGAGATCGGCCACGGCGCCAGCCACGGCCTGGACCCGGACGTCGCCGAGATCGTCTCGGTGGACGCCGCGGTGGTCGCCCCCGGGCAGCAGTCCCGGGAGGACGCCGCCACCCTGGCGATGGGTGACGGCGTCGGCCCGTTCGACTACCACCTCACCCGCAACCTCGCCTCGATCGCCGGGGAGCACGGCGTCGACCTGGTCCGGGACGTCTTCGACTACTACCGCTCGGACGTGGCGGCGGCGGTCGAGGCGGGCGCGCACGCCCGGGTGGCGCTGCTCGGCTTCGGCGTGGACGCCACCCACGGGCACGAGCGCACCCACCTGGAGGGGTTGCGTCACCTCACCCAGTTGCTCTGCCTCTACCTGCAGAGCGACCTGGTCTTCCCCGAGTGGGACGCCGAGCCGGAGGGCGACCTGGCGAACTTCCCGTCGCTGGCCGTGCAGCCCGCCAACGAGGAGGGTCCGCGCGAGGGCCCGATCGGCATCGCCGAGACCTCCTGACGCCCTGCCCCAGCTCGCTCAGTCCCCGCCGGGCGGGCCGGCGCCCCCGTCGGGTGAGCCGGCACCCCGTCGGGTGAGCCGGCACCCCCGTCCAGCGGGCCGGCTTCGCCGTCCTCCGTCGGGGCGAACACCCTCCGGCCCAGCGGCCATTCCCGTCGGCTCTGTGATCGAAATCCGTTGCCGACGCCGTCGGAGAGTCGATAGCGTGGCGGTACACGGGAAAGGAGGTGGTCCAGACTTGTATAGCAATCGGACTCGTGAGGTGGCTGTCCGCTAGCCGCTGTCCTCGACAGTGAAATACCGTCCGCCGCGAGGCGGGCACAGTGCACCATCGTCGAGACCGTGTGGCAGCGGTGCGGCGAATCCACGACAGCCACCCGACCCCCGGGGTGCCGACCCAGTCCAGTCGGCCCGCGCGCGAGCGCGGAAGCCCCGGGGGTCGCTTCATGTACGGAGGAAGACCGTGTCGATGCGGGAGCTGGTGGTGCTGGGGACGGCCAGCCAGGCCCCTACCCGGCTGCGCAACCACAACGGGTACGTGCTGCGCTGGGACGACGAAGTCATCCTGTTCGACCCGGGCGAGGGCAGCCAGCGGCAACTCCTGCACACCGGCGTCACCGCCACCGACCTGACCCGGATCTGCGTCACCCACTTCCACGGCGACCACTGCCTCGGCCTGCCCGGCACCATCCAGCGGCTCTCCCTGGACCGGGTGCCGCACCCGGTGGCGGTGCACTTCCCCGCCGGCGGCGCCGAATACTTCGCCCGGCTGCGTCACGCCAGCTCCTTCTACGAGACCGCCGAGCTGGCCGTCGAGCCGATCGAGGCGGACGGGCAGCGGATCACCCTGGGCGTCGGCACGCTGGAGGCCCGCCGGCTGCGGCACCCGATCGAGACGTACGGCTACCGGCTGGTCGAGCCGGACGGCTGCCGGATGCTGCCGGAGCAGCTCGCCGCGTACGGGATCGCCGGTCCGGCGGTCGGTGAGCTGCTCCGCGTCGGCCACCTGGACGTCGACGGGCGTCGCGTCACCCGGGACGAGGTGAGCGTGACCCGACCGGGCCAGCGGTTCGCCTTCGTCATGGACACCGGCCTCTGCGACGAGGTGTACGCCCTGGCCGAGCACGCCGACCTGCTGGTCATCGAGTCGACCTTCCTGGAGTCGGAGGCCGCGCTCGCCGCCGAGGTCGGCCACCTGACCGCGGCGCAGGCCGCGCGGGTGGCCACCGAGTCGGGGGTACGCAAGCTCGTGCTCACCCACTTCTCCCAGCGGTACGCCGACCCGCGCCGCTTCCACGACGAGGCCCGCGCCCACTTCGACGGCGACCTGGTGATCGCCGAGGACCTGATGACCGTGCAGGTCCCACCCCGCCGGGTAGCCTCGGCCGGATGACCGTCACGCTGCGCCCCGCCACCGACGCCGACCTGATGTCGATCGGCGATTTGCACCAGCGGTCCCGCCTGGCGGCCTACTCCTCGTTCGTGGAGCCGGAGGCGCTCGCCGACCCGACGCCCGGCGCGATGGGCCGGTACTGGACGGAACGGTTCGCCTGGGAGCGCGACGACCATCGGATGACCGTCGCCGAGCGGGACGGCCGGCTGGTCGGCTTCAGCTACCTCGGCCCGGACGACGAGGTCGACCCGGCGACCGGGCTGCTCAACGCCATCCACCTGGACCCGGCCGAGCAGGGCCGGGGTACCGGCCGGGCGCTGATGGTCGACGCGCTGGACGCGATGCGGGCCCGCGGCTGGACCCGGGCGGTGCTCTGGGTGCTGGACCGGAACAGCCACGCCCGGCGTTTCTACGAGCGCGGCGGCTGGACCTGGACCGGGGTCGGCCGCGACGAGCACATCGGCAGCGCCCCCACCCGACAGCTTCGCTACGCCCGTTCGCTCTGAGCTGATCCGGGCATGCCCGTCGATCCGGTGGCGTTGCCGGCTGCATGGACATCGAGCACACCGAGCGGGCGGAGGACGCCGCGCTCGACGCGTACTCCCGGGTGGTCACCGGGGTGGCGGCCCGGGTGCTGCCCAGCGTGGCCGCCCTGTCGGTGCGGACCGCGCGCGGCGCGGGCGCCGGGTCGGCGGTCACCGTGGGCACCGAGGGCCTCCTGTTGACCAGCGCCCACGTGGTGCAGGGCGCCCGGGACGGGACGGCCACCTTCGGCGACGGCACCGAGGCCCGGTTCCGGGTGGTCGGCGCCGATCCCCTCTCCGACCTGGCGGTGCTGCGGGTCGAGGAGGCGACCGTGCCGCCGGTGGAGCTGGGCGACGCGGACGCCCTGCGGATCGGCCAGCTGGTGGTCGCGGTGGGCAACCCGATGGGGCTGGCCGGGTCGGTGACCGCCGGGGTGGTCTCCGGGCTGGGCCGGTCGCTGCCGGCCCGGGACGGGCGGGTGACCCGGCTGATCGAGGACGTCATCCAGACCGACGCCGCGCTCAATCCGGGCAACTCCGGCGGCGCGCTGGCCGACTCGGCGGGCCGGGTGATCGGGGTGAACACCGCGGTCGCCGGCTACGGCCTCGGCCTGGCCGTGCCGATCAACACCACCACTCGCCAGATCATCGCCGACCTGACCGCCGACGGCCGGGTACGTCGGGCCTGGCTCGGCGTCGCCGGGGCACCGGTCCCGCTGCCGCCGGAGATCGCCGCCCGGACCGGCCAGCGGCGCGGCCTGCGAGTGGTCGAGGTGGTGCCGGGCAGCCCCGCCGGCCTCGCCGGCATCTACCTCGGCGACGTGATCCTCTCCGCCGGCGGCCGACCGGTCCGGGACGGCCAGGGCCTGCAACGGCTGATGCTCGGTTCGGCGATCGGCGCCCGGCTGCCGGTCACCGTGCTGCGCAAGGGCGCCTTCGTCGACGTGGTCGCGGTGCCGACCGAGCTGGCCCGCTGAGCCTCACGACGACGCGGGGCCTCCCCCGGGAAGGAGGAGGCCCCGCGTACGTCGTCGGGTCAGCGCGCGCCGAGGTGCGCCAGCAGGTCCTGCCGGGTCAGCACGCCCTTCGGCTTGCCGTCCACCAGCACCAGGGCGGCGTCCGACTTCTCCAGCAGGCCGACGGCCTCGCTGACCGGCTGGCCGCCACCGATCATCGGCAGCGGCTCGGTCATGTGCCGCTCGATGGTGTCGTGCAGGTGCGCCTGGCCGGTGAAGAGCGCGTCCAGCAGGTCCTTCTCGGCGATCGAGCCGGCCACCTCACCGGTCACCACCGGCGGCTCGGCCTTGAGCACGGGGAGCTGCGAGACGCCGTACTCGCGCATGTAGTCGATCGCGTCGCGGACCGTCTCGGTCGGGTGCACGTGCACCAGCTCGGGCAGGCCGCCCGGCTTGCCGGCCAGCGCGTCGGCGACGGTCGGCTCGGCGCCCGAATTGTCCAGGAAGCCGTACCGGGCCATCCACTTGTCGTTGAAGATCTTCGACAGGTAGCCCTTGCCGCTGTCGGGCAGCAGCACCACGACCACGTCGTCCGGGCCGGCCTTGCGGGCCACCTCCAGGGCGGCCACCACGGCCATCCCGCAGGAGCCACCGACCAGCAGCCCCTCCTCGCGGGCCAGCCGCCGGGTCATCTCGAAGGACTCCTTGTCGGAGACCTCCACGATCTCGTCGGCGACGCCCCGGTCGTACGTCTCCGGCCAGAAGTCCTCACCGACGCCCTCGACCAGGTACGGCCGGCCGGTGCCGCCGGAGTAGACCGAGCCCTCCGGGTCCGCGCCGACGACCCTGACCCGACCCTCGGACGCCTCCTTGAGGTAGCGGCCGATCCCGGAGATGGTGCCGCCGGTGCCGACGCCCGCGACGAAGTGGGTGAGCCCGCCCCCGGTCTGCTTCCACAGCTCCGGGCCGGTGGTCTCGTAGTGCGAGCGCGGGTTGGCCGGGTTGCTGTACTGGTTCGGCTTCCACGCGCCGGGGATCTCCCGGGCCAGCCGGTCGGAGACGTTGTAGTAGGAGCGCGGATCCTCCGGCGCGACGGCGGTCGGGCAGACCACCACCTCGGCGCCGTACGCCCGCAGCACGTCCTGCTTGTCCTGGCTGACCTTGTCCGGGCAGACGAACACGCACTTGTAGCCCTTGAGCTGGGCCACCAGGGCCAGCCCGACGCCGGTGTTGCCGCTGGTCGGCTCGACGATGGTGCCACCGGGCTTGAGGATCCCGGCGGCCTCGGCGTCCTCCACCATCCGCAGCGCGATCCGGTCCTTCACCGAACCGCCCGGGTTGAGGTACTCCACCTTCGCCAGCACGGTCGCCTGGATGCCCTCGGTGACGTTCCGCAGCCGTACCAGCGGGGTGTTGCCGATCAGCTCGACGACGTTGTCGTAGTACTGCACCTCGTTGTGCCCTTCGGTCACGGCGCCGGCCGGCGGCCGGGCAGACAATTCTTCGCCGCCCAGCGTACGTGCCGTCAGGGGATCGCCTGCCCGGGGATGACGGAGCTGCGACCTGCCTCCCACTCCAGGAAGCGCTCGGTCTCCGACAGCACGCTGCCGGCCAGCCAGGTGACCATCACCGCGTCGTCCAGCAGGCCGAAGACCGTCAGGAACAGCTCCGGCACCACGTCGACCGGGGAGACGACGTACGCCGTCGCCGCCGCCATCATGGCCAACCGGAGGCCGCCGTCGTACTCGCCGCGGGCGGTGGCCCGCATCATCCGTGGCAGCGCCGCCAACCGTGCCCCCAGCGACGGGCCACCCCGGGCCCCGGCCATCAGTGCCCGGGCGAGCGCGGTGAAGGCCGCGCTCCGCTTCAACGTCCTACCCATCAGTCCAGCCCCTCTCCGCCGACCAGCGTGACCGACCGGCGCAATCCCGTCGGCACCCGCGGCAGGTGCCCGATCGCCCGCCGTCGACGGAACAGGTACCCAGAACGGTCGTCTCCCAGCCATCGACCGGCAGTCGTGAGGAGAGCGGCGTGTCGTGCCGGCGCGATAATCTCGCTGCATGGGGGTCGCTGGTTCCGTCCCACCGCGTGGTCCGCACTGGCAGCGCGTCCGCCAGCTCGCCCTGATGGCGGCGGTCGGCACGGGCGCGACCGCCGCTGCGGTGGCGGCGACCGGGGGTGTGCTGCTCGGCCAGGCCCGGCAGGCCCGGCGCACCATTCCGGTGGCGGAGGCCCCGCCACCGCGCTGCGACGGCGTCTACGGCGCCAAGCTGCCCGCCGCCCCGCTCACCATGGTCATCCTGGGGGACTCCTCCGCGGCGAGCTACGGGGTGCACCGGCGCCGGGAGACGCTGGGCTCGCTGCTCGCCACCGGGCTGTCCCGGCGGCTGCACCGGCCGGTCCGGGTGCACCGCTTCGCCGTGGTCGGCTCGCTCTCCGCCGGCCTGAAGCCGCAGGTCGAGTCGGCGCTGGAGTGTGACCCGGACGTCGCGGTGATCCTGATCGGCGGCAACGACGTCACCAACCGCACCCCACCCGGGCTGGCCGTCCGCTACCTGGTCGACGCCGTCCGGGCGCTGCGGGCCGCCGGCTGCGAGGTGGTCGTCGGCACCTGTCCGGACCTCGGGGCGATCCAGCCGATCCAGCCGCCGCTGCGCTGGCTGGCCCGGCGGTGGAGCCGGCAGCTGGCCGCCGCCCAGACGGTCGCGGTGGTCGAGGCGGGCGGCTGGACGGTCTCCCTGGGCGACATGCTCGGTCCCCGGTTCGCCGCCGAGCCGACCCGGATGTTCGCCTGGGACCGGTTCCACCCGTCCGCCGAGGGGTACGCGATGGCCGCCGCGGCGCTGCTGCCGACCGTGCTCTCGGCGCTCGGCACCGGTCCCGACCGGAGGGCTGTTCCGATCGGGGGCGAAGGCGTACGGTCGCTGCCACAGGCCGCCCAGGAAGCGGCCCGGCACGCCGGCACGGAGGTCAGCGGCACCCAGGTCCGGGGCCGCGACCGAGGGCCGGCGGGCCGTTGGGCGCAGCTGCGCCGGCGGTCGTTCTTCGGCGTCGGAGCGGTGCCGCAACCCGGTGCCGCGGCCGACTCACCCACCCTGGAGGAACTGGCATGAGCGAGCGGAGCGAGCGGGGCATCGGCACGGAGCTCGCGCTCCGGCTCGGCAAGGCGGCGGCGGTCTCGCTGGCCGCCGGGACCCTCGGCGGCGCGGCCGTGCTGGCCGGGCAGGCCGTGGCGGCCCGGAACCGCAGTTACGCGCAGCCAGAGCTCGGCCTGGCCCTGCGGGCCACGGTCGGCCGGGCCGACGCCGCGCCGCTGCGGCTGGTGCTGCTCGGCGACTCCTCCGCGCTCGGGGTCGGGGTGGAACGGTTCGAGGAGACCGTCGGCGGGCAGCTCGCCCACCTGCTGGCCGAGGGCCCGACCGGCCGCCGGGTGCACCTGTCCAGCGTCGGGGTCTCCGGCTCGCGCTCGACGGACCTGGCCACCCAGGTGGCCCGGGCCCTGCTCGGGGAGCGTCCGGACGTGGCGGTGGTGCTGATCGGGGCCAACGACGCCACCTCGATGCGCCGGCCGGGCGACGCGGCGGCCTACCTCGGGTCGGCGGTGCGCCGGCTGCGCGACGCGGGCGTGGAGGTGGTGGTCGGCACCTGCCCCGACCTCGGCGCGGTCCGCGCGGTGGCGCCGCCGCTGCGCCAGGTCATCGGCTGGTCCGGACGGCGGGTCGCCCGCGCCCAGACGGCCGCGGTGCTCGACGCCGGCGGCTCGGTGGTCGACCTGGGTACGGAGACCGGGCCGGTGTTCCGGGCCGACGCCGGAGCGTTCTGCCACGACGGCTTCCACCCCTCGTCCGACGGCTACCGGGTCTGGGCGCACGCCCTGCTCCCGGCGGTCGCGGCGGCGGCCGCCGTGGCCTCGCGGCACTGACGCCGCCGCCGCCGAGGGTGACATTTCCCGGCGGCCGAGCAGCTTCCGCGTCAAGTTACCGGCGAGTTAACGTTGGTTCATGCCGATTGAGTCCTCCCGCGACGCCGTCATCGTCGCCACCGCCCGGTCCCCCATCGGTCGCGCGCACAAGGGTTCGCTGCGCGAGGTCCGCCCGGACGACCTCGCCGCCACCATCGTCCAGGCCGCCCTGGCCAAGGTCCCCCAGCTCGATCCCACCGAGATCGACGACATGTACCTCGGTTGCGGTCTGCCCGGTGGGGAGCAGGGCTTCAACATGGCCCGGGTGGTCGCCACCCTGATGGGCCTGGACGGCCTGCCCGGCGCCACCCTGACCCGCTACTGCGCGTCGTCGCTGCAGACCACCCGGATGGCGATGCACGCGATCCGGGCCGGTGAGGGCGACGTCTTCATCTCCGCCGGCGTCGAGATGGTCTCCCGGTACGCCCGGGGCAACTCCGACGGCCTGCCGCCGGAGGCGCAGGCGCTGGTCGGCGGCGGCTGGGAGAACCCGCGCTTCGCCGAGGCCCACGAGCGCTCGAAGCGCCGCGCCGAGGGCGGCGCGGAGGTCTGGACCGACCCGCGCGAGGCCGGCCAACTGCCGGACATCTACCTGAGCATGGGGCAGACCGCCGAGAACCTCGCCCAGGTCCACGACGTGACCCGCGAGGACATGGACGCCTTCGGCGTCCGCAGCCAGAACCTCGCCGAGAAGGCGATCGCCGACGGCTTCTGGGCCCGCGAGATCACCCCGGTCACCACCCCGGACGGCACGGTGGTCAGCACCGACGACGGCCCCCGCGCCGGGGTCACCCTGGAGGCGGTCTCCGGGTTGAAGCCGGTCTTCCGCCCGGACGGCCGGATCACCGCCGGCAACTGCTGCCCGCTCAACGACGGCGCCGCCGCCGTCGTGATCATGAGCGCCCAGCGGGCCCGGGACCTGGGGCTCACCCCGCTGGCCCGGATCGTCTCCACCGGCGTCACCGCCCTGTCCCCCGAGATCATGGGCCTCGGCCCGGTCGAGGCCTCCAGGCAGGCGCTCGAGCGGGCCGGCATGACCATCGACGACGTCGACCTGGTCGAGATCAACGAGGCGTTCGCCGCCCAGGTGATCCCCTCCTACCGGCAGCTCGGCATCCCGGAGGAGAAGCTGAACGTGATGGGCGGCGCGATCGCGATCGGCCACCCCTTCGGCATGACCGGCGCCCGGATCACCGGCACCCTGCTCAACGCCCTGGAGTGGCACGACAAGAGCATCGGTCTGGAGACCATGTGCGTCGGCGGCGGCCAGGGCATGGCGATGGTGCTGGAGCGGCTGAGCTGAGCCCGGTTCACCCCCCGGCGGCCCGGGTACCGTCCCCGACATGGCGACGGTCGTGGAGCGGGAACGCAAGTACTCCGGGGACGAGGATTTCCGCCTGCCGGACCTGACGGGGTGCGGTGGCGTCGCGACGGTGTCCGACGCCACCGCCCTCGACCTGGACGCGGTCTACCTGGACACCCCCGACCTGCGGCTGGCCCGCAGCGGATACGCGCTGCGCCGGCGTACCGGCGGGCACGACGCGGGCTGGCACCTCAAGGTGGGCGCGGCCGGCGGCCCCCGGACCGAGTACCAGTTCCCCGCCGGCGGGGCCGAGGCCGACCCGCCGGCGGAGCTGGCCGGGCTGTTCCGGGCCGCTTCCCGGGGCGTACCGGTCGCGCCGGCCGCCCGGATCACCACCCGCCGCGTGGAGCGGCGGCTGCTCGACGCGGCCGGCCGGGTGCTGGCCGAGGTCGCCGAGGACACCGTCGAGGCCCGGGACCTGGTCAGCGACGAACGGCAGGCGTGGCACGAGCTCGAGGTCGAGTTGGTCGACGGCGACGAGGAACTGCTCGACGCCGTCGAGGCCCGGCTCCGCGAGGCGGGCGCCCGGCCGGTCCCGGTCTCGAAGTCGCACCGCGCCCTCGGCACCCGGCTCGCCGCCGCGGCGGAGTCGACGCCGACCGATTCGGCCGTCGCGCCGGTCGCCGAGTACGCCCGGGCCCAGCGCGACGTGCTGATCGCGAACCACCCGGCGGCCCGACACGGTGACCAGGACGCCGTGCACGACATGCGGGTCGCAGTCCGCCGGCTGCGCGCCACCCTGCGCACGTTCCGCGGCCTCTGGGACCGTTCCGAGAGCGAGGCGGTCCGGGCCGAGCTGCGTTGGCTCGGCGCCCAGCTCGGGCCGGTCCGGGATGCCCAGGTGATGGCCGCCCGGCTCACCGACGCGGTGCACGCCGAACCGGACGAGCTGGTCCTCGGCCCGGTCGTCGCGCGGATCACCGAACGCTTCGCCGCCGACGTCGCCACCGCCCTCGACGAACTGGGCCGGGCGGTCGACTCCGACCGGTACACCGCGCTGCTGACCCGGCTGGACCGGCTGCTGGAGCGGCCCACCGCCGACGCCGCCGACGCCCGCTGGGTGTCCCGCCGGGTCCGGCGGGCGGTCACCCGCGCCGACGAGCGGCTGGACGCCGCCCTCGCCGGGAAGCGTCCGGTGCTCGCCGGCGCGGAGGGGGACGTCGCGCTGCACGAGGCGCGCAAGGCGTACAAGGCGGCGCGCTACGCCGTCGAGGTGCGCCAGCCGGCCGGCGGGAAGGCCGCCGCCGCCCTGGTCGACCGGCTCAAGGACCTCCAGGACCTGCTCGGCGCCCACCAGGATTCGGTGATCACCCGGGAGGTGCTGCGGCGCGAGGCGCTGCGGGCGTACGCGGACGGGGAGAACACCTTCACCTACGGCCTGCTGCACGCCCGGCAGGCCGCCGCCGCCGAGCGGGACGTGCCGGATCTCGCCGCCGCCCGGGACCGGGCCCGGCGGGGCAAGGTCCGCCGCTGGCTGAAGAGCTGACCGGCTACAGCGCGGACCGGGTCGCCGCGACCGCGGCGGCGGCCCCGGCCAGCACCGCCTCCGGCGGGCCGGCCGCCACCAGGTCCGCCGCGACCACCCGGAGCTGGTCGGGCAGGGCCAGGTCGTTGTCCAACCGGGGTACGGCCCGACGCGGCCCACCCTCGGTGTCCGCGGCGAGGTTGGCGATCTCCTGCACCAGCTTGTGCACCAGGTCGGCGCGGGACGCGTTGCCGCCCGCGGCCACCGCCGCCCAGCGTGGTTGCTGCCAGTGCCCCACCTGACGGACCAGCAGGTCCACCGCCCGGTCCAGTTCCGCTGCGCTCATCGCCGCCGAGTCTACGGCCGAGCCACCGGTCACCGGCCGCGACGGCTCACCGGCGCAGGTAGCTCAGCAGGCGCAGGATCTGCCAGTACAGGAAGATCAGCCCGACCAGCAGCCCGAAGGCGCAGAGCCAGGCGTACCGGCGCGGCAGGCCCGCCCGGACGGACCGCTCGACCTGGTCGAAGTCGAGGATGAAGCTCAACGCCCCGGCGATGATCGCCACCCCGGAGAAGACGTACGGCAGCCAGCCCACCCGCCCGGTGAGGCTGTAGACCTCGACGCCCTGCCGGCCGGTGAAGAGCCGGAAGACCAGATTGACCAGGGTGATCGCGAGCAGCCCGATGAGGGTCCCGAAGACCAGCCGGGCCAGCCGTGGGGTGGCCCGGACGACCCGGGCCCGGTAGAGCAGCGCCATGCCGAGGAACACCCCGAAGGTGCCCAGCACCGCCTGCACGACGATGCCCGGGTACACCAGCTCGAAGGCCCGGCTGGCCACCCCCAGCAGCAGCCCCTGGAGCAGGGCGTACCCGATGATCGGGGCGGGATGGGTGATGCCGCGCAGTGAGATCACCAGGACCAGCGCGATCCCGGCCAGCGCGGTGCCGGCCAGTGCCGCCGGCAGCCACACGGCCTGCGGTACGACCACCCAGGCCACCGCCGCGGTCACCCCGGTGAGCAGCAGCAACCCAACGGTGCGGGTGACCACGTCGTCGACGGTGACGGCCTCCGCGCCGCCCGCGCCGGGCAGGCGATGCTCCCGGCCGGTCTCCTCCAGCCGGTCCAGGACCGGGTTGGCGCTGCGCATCCGTCACCTCCTCGGCGGCGTACCCCTGCTGTCACTCTGCCCCGGACGGCCCGGCGGCGACGGGGAAACGCCTGCGGCGGGGCCGGAGACGACGACGCCCGCCGCCGCGGGTCGCGGAGGCGGGCGCCGGGGAGGGCGGGACGATCAGTCGTCGCCCTGGAAGTAGCTGATCAGGCGGAGCATCTCCAGGTAGAGCCAGACCAGGCTGACCACGATGCCGAAGGCGGCCGTCCAGGAGTAGCGCTGGGGCAGCCCCATCCGGACGCCGTCCTCGACCTCCTTGAAGCTGAGCACGAAGCTCAGCGAGGCGACCACGATGCAGACCAGGCTGAACCCGATGGCCAGCGGGCTGCCGTCACGCAGGCCGGTGTTCACGCCGAAGATCGCGAGCACGAAGTTGATCAGCATGACGGCGAAGAGGCCGGCCATCACGGCGATCATGCCCTTGACGAACTTCGGCGTGGCCCGGATGACCCGCGCCTTGTAGAGCATGGTCATCACGAAGAAGACACCGAAGGTGGCCACCACGGCCTGGAGCACGATGCCCTGGTAGGCGGTCTCGTAGGCCTTGCTGACCAGGCCGACGAAGGCGCCCTCGACCACGGCGTACGCGACGACCAGGGCCGGGTTGGCCATCCGGGAGAACGAGATGATCAGGCCGAGCACCAGACCGACCATCGCCGCGCCGATCCAGGCGGCGCCGAGCAGCGCGTCCGGCACCAGCACCCAGGCGGCCGCGGCGGAGACGCCGAGGATGCCCAGGAGCGCGACGGTCTTGACCACCACGTCATCGATCGACATGGTCCCGGACACCGCGGGGGCGACCGGGGACCCGGGCTGCCCCGGGTACTGCTGGGGAATACCGGGCTGTCCGTAACCGTACGGCCCGGGCTGGGCGTACCCGGCGGAGCGCTCCCGCTCGGCCGCCTGGCCGAGCCGGGCGAGCACCGGGTTCGAGGTCTTCACTGTCAGGCCTCCCTCAGGGGGTCAACGCACGCAGAAGCGTGCGCTTCAAGAGTAAACGGACCGGTCACACCCGCGCCGGGTGGCAAGCTGTGGGAAAGCTGAGAGATTGTGGTGCCCGGGGCGGGGGTCGAACCCGCACGCCTTGCGGCAGCCGCTTTTAAGGCGGCCGTGTCTGCCGTTCCACCACCCGGGCGGGCGGCACCGTCGCGTCGACACGCGGGATGCAGTGTCACCGTAACCGCTCGGCGGCACCCGGCGTACCCCGTGCCCGGTGCCGCACTAGGGTCGATGCCGTGACCAGCGCAGCCCGTACGGCGCCCGACGCCGACCCCGACCTGGCTGTCGGCCTCGCCGAGCCGGCCACGCCGGTACGCCGCACCCCCCGCTGGTGGGCGTTCGCCGTCCGGCACCGCACCGACCTCGGCATCTGTCTGCTGTACGTCCTGCTGGCCGGTTGGCTCACCCACGGTCTCTGGCCCGACCCGACCGGCCGGGTGCTGGCGCTCAACCCCGCCGACCAGACCCTCTACGAGTGGTTCCTGGCCGTCGACTCGCGGGCCCTGCTCGGCGACTTCGGGCTGCTCAGCGAGCGGCTCAACGCCCCGGACGGGGTGAACTTGATGGCCAACACCACGGTCATCGCGCTCGGCGTGCTCTTCGCCCCGGTCACCCTGCTCTTCGGCGCGCCGGTCACCTTCGCGCTGCTGGCCGGCGCGAACCTGGCCGGCACCGCGACCGCCTGGTACCTGCTGCTCAGCCGGACGCTGCGGGTCCGCCCGCTGGCCGCTGCCGTCGGCGCCGGGCTCTGCGGCTTCGGGCCGGGGATGGTCTCGCAGAGCAACAGCCACCTGCACATGACGGCCCAGTGGCTGGTCCCGGTGATCGTCTGGCTGGTCGTCCGGCTGCTGCGCGCCGCCGACCCGGGGCCGAACACCCTGGACCTGCCGGACGGGCGGCGGATCACCACCTCGGCGGTCGGGCTGGCCGCGGCGGTCAGCGTGCAGGCGTTCATCGGCGAGGAGGTGCTCTTCCTCACCGCGCTCACCCTGCTGGCGATGACGATCTCCTACGCGGTGGGCGACCGGCCGCTGCTGCGCCGGGCGGGTCCCGGCTTCGCCGGCGGGCTGATGGTCGCCGCCGGGCTGGCCCTGCTCGTGCTCGGCTACCCGCTGTGGTTCCAGTTCGCCGGCCCGCAGGGCGTGGCCGACGGGATGTTCAGCCCGCACTACTTCTCGGCCGACCTGGCCAGCTGGTGGACCGTCTCCCCGCTGTCGGTGGTCGGCAGCGACACGTCGGCCCGGCTCACCACCGGGCCGGCCGAGTACAACACCTTCCTCGGCTGGCCGCTGCTGCTGGTCACCGTCGCCTGCGCGGCCTGGCTGCGGAGCCGGCCCCTGGTCGTCGCCTCCGTGGTGGCGGGGCTGGTGATGGCGGCGCTGTCGCTCGGCCCGCAGGTGGTCCTGAGCGGCGAGCGGAGCACCATCCCCGGGCCGTACGCGCTGCTCGCCGGACTCCCGGTGGTGGACGGCGCACTGCCGATGCGGTTCGGCCTGGCGGTGCTGCCGCTGGCCGGCACCCTGCTGGCCCTGGCGATGGACCGGGCGCTGCGGGAGACCGGCCGGGCCCGCCGTCTCGTCCCGGCCGCCGTCGCGGTGGCCCTGCTCTCGGTCTTCCCCGGGCCGCTGCCCACCGTCGACCGTCCGGCGCTGCCGGAGTTCATCGCCGGTGGCCACTGGCGCGACTGTGTCTCCCCCGGCGGGGTGCTGGTGCCGGTGCCGGCCGCCACTCCGCGGGAGCCCTGGCCGATGCGTTGGGCCACGGCCGCCGACGCGGAGTTCGGCCTCCCCGAGGGCTTCTTCATCGGCCCGTACGGCCGCGGCGGCAGCGCCACCATGGGCACCTACAAGCAGCCCACCTCGGCACTGCTGGCCGACGTCGCCAAGCGCGGTGACGAACCGCCGATCGGCGACGAGCAGCGGCGGCAGGCCGCCAAGGACGCCGACTTCTGGGGCGCCTCCTGCGTCGCGCTGACCGACGACGCGCCCCACGCGGAGAGCCTGCGCCGCACCCTGGTCCGGCTCTACGGCCCGGGCACCCGGATCGCCGACGCCTGGACCTGGCGGGTCTGAACCCCGCCCAGCTGCCCGGACACGAAAAGGCCCTCCCCGTCGGGGGAGGGCCTTTCGCGAACCTCGGGTCAGGCGGCCCGGCTCACGCCGACCGGCTGCTGCACCGGCTGCGGCGGCTGCGAGGCCTCGGCGAACTCCTCGCGCGGGTCGTGCAGCTGGCCGAGCGCGACCACCTCCCGCTTGAGGAAGAAGGCCAGCGACCAGTCGACCACGACCCGGACCTTGCGGTTGAACGACGGGATCCGGCTCATGTGGTACGTCCGGTGCATGAACCACGCCGGCCAGCCGGTCATCTTCACGCCGTACACCTGGGCGACGCCCTTGTGCAGGCCGAGGCTGGCCACGCTGCCGACGTGCTTGTGCTTGTAGTTGACCGGCTCACGGCCCCGGATCACCAGCGCGATGTTGTCCGCCATCCGGGCGGCCTGCCGCACCGCGTGCTGGGCACTCGGCGAGCAGTAGTTGCCCGGCTCCTTGGTCAGGTCCGGCACGGCGGCGCAGTCACCGGCGCTCCAGGCGCCCTCGACGACCCGGTCGCCGTCCACGACCTGCAGGGTCGGCAGGCAGGTGACCCGCCGGCGCTCGTCGCGCGGGAAGTCCGTCCGGTCGAGCATCGGCGACGGCTTGACGCCGGCGGTCCAGACGATGGTGTCGGACCGGAACGAGTCGCCGTCGGAGAGCTTGACCACCCCGTCAACGCAGGACTCCAGCCGGGTGTCCAGCCGGATGTCCATGTTCCGCTTCAGCAGCTGCTGGACGGTGTAGGCGCCCATGTCCCGGTCGACCTCGGGCAGCACCCGCTGGGTCGCCTCGACCAGCACCCAGCGCATGTCCTCCGGCTTCAGCTCGGGGTAGTAGCGCAGCGCGTCCCGGGCCATGTCCTCCATCTCGGCGAGCGCCTCGATGCCAGCGTACCCACCACCGACGAAGGTGAAGGTCAGCGCGGAACGGCGGACGTCCGGGTCCGGCGTGACGGCCGCCACGTCGAGCCGGTCCAGCACGTGGTTGCGCAGGTAGATCGCCTCGCCGATGGTCTTGAAACCGATGCCCTGCTCGTGCAGGCCGGGAATCGGCAGCGTCCGGGAGACCGACCCGGGCGCGACCACCACGTGGTCGTAGGGGATCTCCCGGGTGGGGCCGGCGATCGGCTGCACCACGGCGGTCTTGCGGTCGTGGTCGATCCGCGTCACCGTACCCGCCACGACCTTGCACCGGCGCAACTCGCGCCGCAGCGGCACCACCGAGTGCCGCGGCGAGATGTTGCCCGCCGCCGCCTCCGGAAGGAACGGCTGGTAGGTCATGTGCGGCTGCGGGTCAACGACGATGACCTCGGCCTCACGGGAGCTCAGCTTCTTGGACAGGCGCAGAGCAGCGTACAGGCCGACGTGCCCGGCACCCACGACAAGGATCCGCTTCGGATTCACGTCATCTATCTTTCCCCGGGCGGCTCGGCTAATCCCGCTCGAGACCCCCACTTGTGACGGAGCACAACCCGTGTGACCTGCGCAACTCTCCGCCGCGTCCCGCTATCTGCGACGCAACAACGAGCCCAGCAGACCGCTCAATCCCACCGCCACCAGCAGTCCGACCACCGTCGCCGCGCGGAAACCGTCATCGCCGCCGATCCCGCCCAACCAGGACAGCACGATGCCCACCACGGCGGCGGCCAGCAGCACCGCGCCGGCCCGGGCGAGCCAGCGGAGCACCAGATCCGGATCGACCACCGCGTCGTACGGCAGCACCGCGGCGAGCGCGCAGAGGGTGTGCGCCAGGTAGAGCGCCGACGCCACGGCGACCAGCCGCCACAGCGTGATCGGCCGGTCGTACCCGGCCGACGCGACCACCCAGCCACCGACCGTGACCAGCGCCGCGAACGTGGGCCACACCCGGCGCGGCGACACCGTGGGGAACAGCGACACCACCACGAACAGCAGCAGCGCCCGCGGGGTGAACAGCTCCACCGGGTACGCCAGCAGCAGCCCCACCAGCACCGCCCAGAAGATGCCGACCCGCACCAGCAGTGGCGTGAGGCTCACCCGGTTCGCCGCCACCCGCAGCGCCCGGGCCCGTTCCCACACCGCGTTCATCGGGGCTGCCCTCCGTTCGCGACTGCGGGACTCCGCTGCGCTGCGTTCCTCGCGCTCACCGGCCACCGACCCTCGGGGCGGTCGCCAGCCGGGCCACGTCCCGCAGCACCTGGTCCAGGCTGCCCGCGCCGGCCCAGCGCACCACCGGCACGCCGTGCTCACGGAGCTGGGAGATCATCGTGTCCCGGTCCAGCCGCCACAGCCGGAACGCCACCGGCGCCCAGCCCTTGTCGCCGGGCGGGGTCAGCTCGGTCGGCAGGGTGTCCACCGCCACCACGAACCGTCCGCCCCGCGCCAGCCGGGCCAGCATCTGCGCGGACCGCTCGTCGAGCAGCGGGGTGAGGACCACCACCAGGGCGTCCGAGGAGAGCACCTGCGGCCCGAAGATCTGGTCGTACGGCTCGTGCGCGGAGGACTCCGCCTTGACGTCGAGCAGCCACTCCAGCACGGTCAGGTACTGCCGCCGGCCGGTCGCCGGACGGAGGCGGCGCGCGGCCGGGCCGTACTCCAGCATGGACACCCGGTCGCCCCGGTGCAGGTAGTGCTCGGCGATCGCGGCGGCGGCCCGGACGGTGGTGTCCAGCACCGACGCGGAACCCTTCGCCCCGCCCGGCCGGCCCGCCTCGGCCAGCACGTCGAGCAGCAGCACCACCTCGGCGTCCCGGTCGGAGAGGGTGGCCGCGACGTGCAACTGCCGGGCCCGCAGCGAGACCCGCCAGTCGATCCGGCGCAGCCGGTCACCGGGGCCGAACACCCGGACGCCGGCCAGCTCGCCGCCCTCCCCCGGCCGGCGCGAGTGGTGCGCGCCGACCAGCCCGGCGGCCCGGGGCATCGCCTCCACCGCCTCGAACGGCTCGGTCTTCGGGTAGACCCGCACCCGGTCTGGCTCGGCGATCACGGCGCGGGAGAGCAGCAGGCCGTCGGCGGCGGCGACCCGGGCCCCGGCCGGACCGACCCGGTGCCGGCCCCAGCGCAACGCCGTGCCGCTCAACGCCAGGTCGACGGCGGCGCCGGCCGGGACCGAGGTCACGAAGGGGCGGTCCGCGCCGCCGGAACGGCTCACGTCGACCCCGCCGCCGCCGAAGCCGACCCGCTCCACCCGCAGCCACCGCGAGATCCGGGTCCGCACCACCGCCACGTCGTACGACACGGTGTCCGGGTTGCCGACGGTGACCGTGCCGGCCAGCGGACCCCCCTCGACCAGGTGCGCGTCCTCGGCGGTGATCTCCACCTGCGGGGCGGCGGTCGGCCGGCGGCGCAGCCCGTACGCGGTGCCGAGCGCGAACGGCGCGGCCAGCACCACCAGGTCGACCCGGCCGAGCAGCACCGCGGCGATCAGCAGCAGCCCGGTGAGCAGCACCGCGCGGCCGAGTGCCCAGGTGGGCGCCCAGCCACCCGCCGGCTCCGGGCCCGGGAGGTCAGGCACGACGATCAGCGCCCCGACCTGCCGGCCGCGTGGCTGGGCAGCGCGCCGCTGGCCGGGGCGGGGGTCTGCTCCAGCACCTCGCCGACGACGAAGGACGGGTCGACCCGGCGCAGCCACATCTCCGGCCGCAGCGTGATCCGGTGGGCCAGCGCCGGCGCGGCGACCTCCTTGACGTCCTCGGGCACCACGTAGTCCCGACCGGCGAAGACCGCCCGGACCCGGGCCAGCAGCAGCAGCGCCAGCGAGCCGCGCGGGGATGCGCCGACCAGCACCGACGGGTGCTCGCGGGTGGCCGCGGTGAGGTCCACGATGTACCGGCCGACGGAGTCCTCCACCACCACGTCCTCCAGCGCGGCCTGCATGGCCCGCAGCGTGGCCGCGTCGACCACCGGCTTGATCTCGGCCTCCTCGTGGCGGCGGGCCATCCGCCGGCGCAGCACCTCCCACTCCTCCTCGCGCTGCGGGTACCCGAACGACACGCGCAGCAGGAACCGGTCCAGCTGCGCCTCCGGCAGCGGGTACGTCCCCTCGTACTCGATGGGGTTGGCGGTGGCGAGGACGTGGAACGGCTCGTCCAGGCGGTAGGTCACGCCCTCGACGGAGACCTGCTTCTCCTGCATCGCCTCCAGCAGCGCCGACTGGGTCTTCGGCGGGGTCCGGTTGATCTCGTCGGCGAGCAGCAGGTTGGTGAAGACCGGACCCGCCCGGAAGGAGAAGTCGCCGCTGCGCTGGTCGTAGAGGAATGAGCCGGTGACGTCGGCCGGCAGCAGGTCGGGGGTGAACTGGAGGCGGCGGAAGTCCAGCCCGAGGGCCTGCGCGAAGGAGCGCGCGGTGAGCGTCTTGCCGAGCCCGGGCAGGTCCTCCAGCAGCACGTGCCCGCCGGCGAGGATTCCGGCGAGGACCAGTTCGAGGGCCTCCCGCTTGCCGACCACGACCGTTCCGACCGCGTCCAGCACCGCCCGGGCCAGGTGGCCGACCTCGGTGGCGGGGATGCGTCGGTCCACGTCGTTCATCAGATCTTCTCCAGTTCGGCGACGATCGCCGCGAGGTCGCGCGGCGACGGGGGGCGGCGGGAAGGGGTGTCGAGGAACGTCCACAGTTGCTCGCCGAGCAGGGCGCGGGCCCGCGCCGGGTCGGACTCGCGGGTCACGCCGTGACGCTGGCGCAGCCGTTCGTCGGCCAGCTCGGCGAGCCGGGGCAGGACCCGCTCGGCGAACCGCTCCGGCCGGCCGGAGCACCAGTCCAGCGGCCGTTCCCAGCCGTTGATGGCGCTTCGCAGCGCGTCCCGGGCGGCCCAGTTCCAGGAGTCGGGCTCCTCGCCCGCGGGGGCCCGGCCGCCGGCGCGGGGCGGGGGCGGCGGGGAGAGCGCGGCGGTGACCCGGCGGACGGCGAGCACCGCCAGCACGCCGGCCACCACGATCCAGACGGAGACCTGGAGGCCGACCGCGCGCAGGCAGACCAGGACCACGGCGGTCAGCGCGGCGGCGGAGGCGAGGAAGCGGAACACCCACCGCCCGCGCCCGCCCCCGTCCCGCCTGGTGGGGGGCGGGGCCTCCTCCTCGAAGCTGAGCAGGTCGTCGATGCCCGTCCGCTCGCTCACGCCGGCACCTCGTCGGCGGCGGCCAGGGCGGTGAGTTCGCCGCGCAGCCGGCGCAGCGCCGCCCGGGCCTGGTCGCGCATGTGCTCGTCAACGGTGTGGGTGGCGTACCGGGCCTCGCGGTAGACGTGGGCGAAGCCGTCCAGCACGTCGGCGCTGGCGATGGCGGGCACCCCGGCGGACGGGTCACCGCGCAGCAGCCGACCGACCAGGTCGGTGGGGGTGTCGCCGGTCCGGCGCGGCACGCCGACCTCGGTCGCGGCCTCCTCCAGCCGGACCCAGCAGGCGATCACCGCCGTACGCGGGTCGGTTGCGGTGTCGTCCAGCTCGACCAGGCCGGCGTCGAGGACGGCGGCCACCTCCCGGGCGGTGCCCTCGGCGGTGCGCCGGACGCGGGCCACCGGGACGGCCCGGGTGGTCCGGCGCAGAGCGCCGCGGAGCAGCGTCCAGGCCAGGTAGCCGAGGGCGGTCAGGATGGCCAGCCCGAGCAGGACGATGGCCACGGTGGCGATCCACTGCGGCACCTCGGCCCGGGTCTGTTCGGCGCCGTCCCGTGGCTCGATCGGGATCGAGGGGGCCGGCTCGGCGGACGGGTAGTCCGGGACGTACGGGATGGTGTCGGCGACCGGTGGGATGCGGCTGGCGCCGATCGAGGAGTGCCCGGCGGCCAGCGCCCCGACGGCGAGCAGCAGGATCACCGCGGTGACGGGCCACCACCTGCGCAGTACGCCGAGGTTCATCGCCACCGCCCCACGCAGCCTCAGTCCACTCCGGCGAGTTTTTTCGCCCGGGTGAACACGTCGTCCAGCATCCCTGGTGTCAGTCGCCCGGTGAACGTGTTCTGCTGGCTGACGTGGTAGCAGCCGAGCAGGTCGGGGGCGGCCGATCCGGACCAGTGTGCCCCATGGCCGAAGACCGGTCGCGGGCTGGGCGGGCGGATGCCGTACACCTGGTGCAGCACCGGCCACCACGCCGCCCAGGCGAAGGCGCCCAGCGCGACCACGACGCGCAGGGTGGGCCGGATGAGGCCGACCTCCCGGTGCAGCCACGGCGCGCAGGTGTCCCGCTCGGCGGGGGTGGGCTTGTTGTCCGGCGGCGCGCAGCGCACGGCGGAAAAGATGCGGGTGTCGTGCAGGGACAGTCCGTCGTCGGCCGCGACGCTGGTCGGCTGGTTGGCCAGCCCGGCCCGGTGCAGCGCGGCGAAGAGCACGTCTCCGGAGCGGTCGCCGGTGAAGATCCGTCCGGTGCGGTTGCCGCCGTGCGCGGCGGGGGCGAGGCCGAGGATGGCGATCCGGGCGTCCGGGTTGCCGAAGCCGGGCACCGGACGCCCCCAGTACTCCTGGTCGCGGAAGGCCGCCCGCTTGGTGCGCGCGACCTCCTCCCGCCAGGCGACCAGGCGGGGGCAGGCGAAGCAGTTGGCGACGGCGCCGTCGAGGTCGGCCAGGTCGGTCGCCCGCGCGGCGCGGGCGACCACCTCGTCGGGAGTACGGGGCTCAGCCAAGCTTGGCCCGGAAGAGTTCGAGGGTACGGGCCCATGCGGTGGCGGCGCTGCGCTGGTCGAAGTTCGCCGGCCGGTCCTCGTTGAAGAAGGCGTGCGCGGTGCCCGGGTAGTCGTAGGTCTGGCAGGTGCCGCCGGCGCTCTCGACGGCGCGGCGGACGGCCTGCACACCGTCGGCGCCGGAGAGGCCGTCGGCCTCGGAGCAGTGGATGACCGCCGCCTTGCCGGCGTAGTCGGCCCACTCGGCGCTCATCCCGTCCCAGGGCAGCCGGGGGTAGAAGGCGGCGGTGGCGACGATCCGCTCGGAGCGGGTCGCCGCCCAGAGGGCGAGGCTGGCGCCGGCGCAGAAACCGGCGCAGCCGACCTTGCCGGTGACCTCGGGACGCCCGGTCAGGTAGTCCGCGGCCACCGCGATGTCCGCCGCCGCCTCGTCCATCTGCGTGCTGTTCAGCATCTGCCGCGGCTCGCTGGGCTTGCTCGCCGGGCCGCCGTGCCGGAAGTCCGGGGCGAGGGCCACGAAACCCGCCTCGGCGAAGCGGTCGACGACCGACCGGACGTGGGGTACGAGGCCCCACCAGTCCTGAATGACGATGACCGCCGGGCTGGCCGCACCGCCGGAGGGTATCGCGAGATACCCCTCGCGCGTCCCTCCGTTGCCGGCGTAGCTCACCATCTCGCCCATGGGTCCGTCCTCCTAGCGGTCAGTCAACGTTGGCTGGTCGCCCAGTGGTCCTACGTGCCGGTAGCCTGCCACGCCGTGAGCGCGCCGGGAAGACGAGAGGGCAGTGGCATATACCTCGCGTTCACCATCCGGAGAACCCGTGTACGCCGACGGCGGCACGGGTGTCCCCCGCGCCGCCGTGGGCCGTGCCGTCGTACCGGGTCAGCTCCGCTTGGTGAGGCAGAGCAGGTAGCCCTTGCCGCCCGGGGAGATGCTGTAGAAGACGTAGCCGTCGTCGCCCTGCTTGATGTACTGCTCGCACGCGTCGCCCGACTTCGCCTGGGCCTCGGTCTGGCCGTCCACCCGACCGGCCACGTTGTACACCGCCTCGGCGGAGGTGCACTTCACCACGTCGGCGCCGTTGACCGAGCGCTCCTCGGTGCCGGTCACCTCGGGCAGCTCGGCGATGCAGTCACCGGCCTTGGCCTCGGCCGCCTCGTCCGGGTCGAGGAGGTTGCCGACGGCCGTGGCAAGGCCGAACTTCAGACCGACGACGACCAGAAAGGCGACCACCGCGCCGACGATGCCCAGGGCCTTGCGCAGGCCCGGCCCCTTCGGTTCCGGCTGCGCCGGGAGGGCCGGCTCGGGCTGCGTGGCCTGCGGCGCGGGGGGCGGTGCGACCTGCTCTGACAACTGAGTTCCTTCCGAGGGGTGGACGAGCAGACGACACCGTAGCGATCAAGATCGGGATCCGTTGTCCCGTTCCCATCGTCCGTTCAGTCAATTCCCAGGATCGGCACGCTCAGCGGGTGGGGACGGGCGCCGGGTCGACCGGCGGGGGCGTCGTCGCGGCCGGCGCGCCCGGCGCCGGCGGGACGCTACCGGACGGCGGCGGGGCCGGGAAGTCGGATCGTAG
>NZ_JBAKHO010000017.1:0-111326 GCF_036902735.1 Micromonospora lacuserhaii
GAACAACGGCATGCGCCGTCACCGGCCCCCACCACAACCCACTAACCCGTCACAAGACCCATATTTATGACCCAGCGTCATACCGCTCATCAGGAGATCCGCCCCGAAGGCCGCCGGGCCCGGCACATTCCGCTCCGTGCCCACCCCAGCACGCTGACGGATGCCGTGAACAGTTTCAGAATGAGGACACCGCGTCACCCGAGGGCGCTGCGGCTGATCGACGAACGATCGACCACCTTCCGCGCCGCGGTCGCCTCCGCGCCCAGCCTCGACGTGCAGGTGCCGACCTGCCCCGAGTGGACGCTGTTCGACCTGGCGCAGCACCTGGGCGAGGGACGCCGCTCCTGGGCCGCCACCATCGCCGCAGGGCCTACCGCCCCGGCGAAGTTCGCATCGGAGGGTCCGGCTGCGCCTCGGGAGCGCGAGGCCCTGCTGGCCTGGTTGGCCGCATCGACGCGGCAGCTACTGGACGCATTGCGGGAGGCCGGCCCGGATCGCGGGTGCTGGACGTGGTGGGGTGCGTCGCAGTCGCCGCAGACCTGCGCTGCCGTCGCCCGACACCAGCTCCAGGAGATCGCGGTGCACACCTACGACGCTCAGCTCACCCTGGGCGCCCCGCAGCCGCTGCCGGAGGAGGTGGCACTCGACGGTGTCGAGGAGTTCCTGTCCACCTGCTGCACCACGACGGCCGCCTGGCCGCACGAGCCCGCTGCCGTCGACTACCACGCCACCGAGGGCCGATCCTGGCGCAACTGGCTCTCCGCCGACGGCTCACGGGCCGCGCGCCTGCCCACACCCGGCACAATGCCCGCCACCGCCGCCCGCGAGGACCCGGACGCGGCCGACGCCGCCGCCCGAGGCACGGCCAGTGAGCTGGTCCTGGCCTTTTACGGCCGTATTCCGTTGGACTCCCTGAAGCTCGACGGCGACCGACGTCTCTTCGACCCGCTCATCGCCTGGGAACCCGATGAGTAGGACGTGACGATGCGCCACCTCGTGCGCCCGAGGGCGAAGGCACCACCTGCCGCCAGGGACCCCCGGGACCTGGTTGACTGGGCGGATGAGCGAGATCGTCCTGATCCGGCACGGCGAGACCACCTGGAGCGCCACCCATCGGCACACCTCGTACACCGACCTGGAACTCACCGCCGACGGGGAGCGGCAGGCCCGCGCGCTCGCCGGGGTGCTCGTCGGCCGGCGGTTCGCCCGGGTGCTCTCCAGCCCCCGGCTGCGGGCCCTTCGCACCGCGCAACTCGCCGGCCTGACCGTGGACGCCACCGACGACGACCTCGCCGAGTGGAACTACGGCTCCTACGAGGGCCGGACCACGGTGGACATCCACGCCGAGGACAATCCGAACTGGAACATCTGGATGGACGGCTGCCCCGGCGGCGAGTCGCCCGAGCAGGTGGCCGAGCGGGTCGACCGGCTGCTCGCCCGGATCACTCCGTTGCTGGCGCAGGGCAGCGTCGGCCTGGTCGGCCACGCGCACAGCCTGCGGGTGGTCGGCGCCCGATGGATCGGCCTGCCGCCCGCCGGCGGTGGCCGGCTACGGCTCGACACCGCCACGGTGAGCGTCCTCGGTTACGAGCACGGCCGGCAGGTCATCCTGCGCTGGAACGGCGGCTGAGCCCGCCGGTCAGGCGTCCCCGTTGCGAGAGCGGCGGACCGGCTCGCCGGCGGCGATCTTAGGCGGTCTCGACTCGTACGGGGTGGACAGCACCACGGTCGTGCGGGTGGTGACGTTCGCCGCCGTGCGGATCTCCTGCAGCACCCGCTCCAGGTCCGCCGGGCCGGCCACCCGCACCAGCAGCAGGTAGAAGTCCTCCCCCGCCACCGAGTAGCAGGAGTCGATCTCGGGCAGGTGGGCCAGCCGCTCCGGCGCGTCGTCCGGCTGCGACGGGTCGAACGGCCGGATCGCCACGAAGGCGGTCAGCGGCAGGTCCAGCGCCTCGAACGACACCCGCGCGGTGTAGCCGCTGATCACGCCGCGCTGCTCCAGCCGGCGGACCCGCTGGTGCACCGCGGAGACCGACAGCCCGACCTTCTCGGCCAGATCGGTGTACGACAGCCGGCCGTCAGCGGTCAGCGCGGCGACGATGGCCCGGTCGATCTCCTCCACGGCACGCAACCTACCCGGTCGAGCGCTCCCACGCGACGACGGTCCCGCCGGCGTGACGCTCAGCGGGCCGTGCGGTCGCGCACCGCGTCCGCGGCGAAGTTGAGCACCTCGGCCATGTCCTCCTCGTCTAGGAAGGGCAGGTCGGTGAGGATGTCCGTGACGGACATCCCCTCCGCCATCATCGCCAGCAGGGTCGCCACCGGGATCCGGGACTGCCGCACGCAGGGTGCGCCGCCCATCACCTCGGGGTCGACGGTGATCCGGGGGAACGTCACCGGGACAGGTTAGTCCCTGGCCAGCGCCCGGGAGATCACCAGCCGCTGGATCTGGTTGGTGCCCTCGACGATCTGGAGCACCTTCGCCTCCCGCATGTACCGCTCCACCGGGTGGTCGGCGACGTAGCCGGCCCCACCGAGCACCTGCACCGCGTCGGTGGTCACCCGCATCGCCACGTCGGTGGCGAAGAGCTTCGCCTTCGCCGCCTCGATGGAGTACGGCCGGCCGGCGTCGCGCAGCCGGGCGGCGGCCAGGGTCAGCGCCCGGGCGGCGGAGATCTGGGTGGCCGCGTCGGCCAGCCCGAACCCGAGGCCCTGGAAGTCGATGATCGCGCGACCGAACTGCCGCCGCTCCTTCGCGTAGCCGACCGCGTAGTCCAGCGCCGCCTGGGCCAGGCCGACCGCGCAGGCGGCGATGCCGAGCCGCCCCGAGTCCAGGGCGGACATGGCGATGGTGAAGCCCATCCCCTCCCCGCCGATCAGCCGGTCGGCGGGCACCCGGGCGTCGTCGAAGGCGATCTGCGCGACCGGGGAGGAGTGCAGGCCCATGGTCCGCTCGGCCGCCTGCGGGAGGATCCCGGGCGTGCCCCGGTCGGCCAGCAGGCAGGAGATGCCCTTCGGGCCGGGCTCACCGGTGCGGCAGAAGATGTTGTAGAAGTCGGCGACCCGGGCGTGGGTGATCCACGCCTTGGTGCCGGTGACCACGTACGCGTCGCCGTCGCGGACCGCCTTCGTGGTGAGCGAGGCGGCGTCGGAGCCGCCCTGCGGCTCGGAGAGGCAGTACGCCCCGAGCAGCTCCCCGCCGATCATGTCGGGCAGCAGCTTGCGCTGCTCGGCGCTGCCGAACTGGGCGACCGGGTAGCAGGACAGCGTGTGCACGCTGACCGCCTCGGCCACGGCGAGCCAGCGGCCGGCCAGGATCTCCAGCACCTGAAGGTAGACCTCGTACGGCTGGGCGGCGCCGCCGTGCTCCTCGGCGTACGGCAGGCCGAGCAGGCCGGCCCGGCCCAGGGTGCGCAGCACCTCGCGGGGGAACTCGGCGCGCTCCTCGAACTCGGCGGCCTTCGGGGCGAGCTCGCGGTCGGCGAGTTCGGTGGCGAGGTCCAGCAGGTCGTGGGCCTCGTCGGTGGGGAGGATCCGGTCGACAGTCATAGCGCGATGAGCTCCGTGGGGGTGGTGTTGAGCCGTCGGACGCCGTCCGTCGTGCAGACGACGATGTCCTCGATCCGGGCGCCGTGCCGCCCGGCGAGATAGATGCCCGGTTCGATCGAGAACGCCATGCCGGGCTCGAGCGGCCGGGGGTTGCCGGCCACCACGTACGGCTCCTCGTGCCCGTCCAGGCCGATGCCGTGGCCGGTGCGGTGCAGGAAGGCTTCCCCGTACCCGGCGGCGGTGATCGGCTCGCGGGCGGCGGCGTCGACCGCCTCGGCGGTGACGCCGGGCGCGACGGCGGCCACCGCGGCGAGCTGGGCCGCGTGCAGCACCGCGTAGTAGTCGGCGAACTCGGCCGGCGCGGGGCCGCCGGCGACGTAGGTGCGGGTGGAGTCGGAGCAGTAGCCCGACGGCATGGTGCCGCCGATGTCGACCACGACCGGCTCGCCGGCGCCGATGGGCCGGTCGGAGGTGCCGTGGTGGGGGCTGGCGCCGTTCGGGCCGGCGGCGACGATGACGAAGTCGACGGTCGCGTGGCCGGCGGCGCGGATGGCCGAGGCGATGTCGGTGGCGATCTCCGCCTCGGTTCGGCCGGGGCGCAGCCACTCCCCCATCCGGGCGTGCACCGCGTCGATCGCCGCGCCGGCCTCGGCGAGCGCCGCCACCTCGGCCGGGGACTTGCGGATCCGCAGCTCGCGCAGCACCTCCCCGGCGAGCCGCTGGGCGGCGCCGGGCAGCGCGGCGCGCAGGGCGAGTACCTGCTCGGCCCACATCCGGTCGGTCAGGCCGACGGCGGCGACCGGCCCGCCGAGGGCGGCGGTGACCAGCGGGTACGGGTCGCTGCCGTCGGTGTGGTCGACGATCCGGACGCCGGTGGCCGGGGCGGGGGACGCCTCGGCGGCGGGGCGCTCCAGGGCGGGCACGATCAGCGTCGCCTCGCCCTGCGCGGGCAGCACCAGGCAGGTCAGCCGCTCCCCCGCGTGGGCGTGGTAGCCGGTCAGGTAGCGCAGGTCCGAGCCGGGGGTGAGCAGGAGCGCGTCCAGGCCGGCGGCGGCGGTGGCGCGCTGCGCGGCGGCCAGCCGGTCGGCGGGGTACAGCTCGTCGGTTCCCACCCCGCCAGCTTAACGGTCGTTTGGGCGCCCACCCAGCCGGGCAGGTGCGCCCGACCCGAGCCGCGGCGGCTCCGGTGTGGTTGCGCCGGGGCCGTGCGGGCGCCCGCGCCACCCGGTCAGGCGCGGGCACCGCCCAGACCGAGCAGCACCGCGAGGCCGAGGGCGCTGCGCGGGGCGTACGGCACCCGCCAGAGCCCGCCGTGCGCGGCCGCGTACGCCTCGTCCTGCCAGGGGTGCGGCTGCGCCGGGCCGCCGCCGGTGCGCAGGTCGTGCACCAGCAGCGCGGCCATCAGCGTGTTGCTGGTGGCCGGATCGAACACCTCGATGCCGAACCGGTGCGCGCCGGCGTACGCGGCGGCCAGGGCCCGGTTGCGCAGCACCGAGCGGGTGCGGGTGGGCGGCGCGACGGTGAACGACACCGTCGACCCGGCGTCCCGGGCCACCGCGGCCCGCCAGCGCTGCAGCCGCTTGGCGAGGGCGTAGTTCGGCCCCTGCTGCGGGACCAGGCTGTCGTTGACGCCGGGGTCGGCGCCCGGCGGGTAGTTGCGGTGCAGCAGCCGGCCGCCGGAGGCGAGCCGCAGCGAGCGGCGTACCCAACCCCGGTCGGCGTAGCCCCGCTCGGCGTGCCGCACCGCATCGGCCGGGACGGCGAAGACGTCCGTGGGCGTGGCGAGGAACGCCAGCGCCAGGTCGTCGCGCTGCCGCTGAAGGTGGACCGTCAGCGCGTCGACGGCGGTGGCGACCCGCACGTTGGTCGCCCCGTCGGCGTAGACGTAGTTGCCGAGCACCAGCCGGCCGTCGACGCCGCCCAGCCAGTCGGCGACCTGCGGCAGGCGGTGCAGCAGGTCGGCCCCGGCGTGCGCGGCCAGCGCCGCGTCGTCGCCGGCGGTGCCGGGGCGCACCGGCAGCCGGAGCCGACCACCGTGCCGGCGGGCGGTCTGCAGGACGCGCCGCCACAGCTCCGGCCTCGGCAGGTCCACCGCGAGGACGTCGCCGCCCCAGCGGAGCAGCGACGGCAGCGGACCCATCTCCGCGCCCGCGCCCAGCACCACGACCTGTTGGTCGCGCAGGTCGAGCCAGTCCGGGTTGGCGAGTACCGCGCCGACCGCCTCGGCGCAGGACGGCTCGACCACGCCGGCGCCCACCCAGGCGTCGAGCCGCCGGCGCAGGTCGTCGCCGCGCAGCCGCTGGCCCCGGTACGGCAGCGACAGCTCCCGCTCGATCGGGCCGCCGCCGCTGACGGTGGCCGTCTCCAGCGGCTCGTGGTCGGTGGGGGCGGCGAAGACCTCGGCCAGCCCGGTCTCGCGCCCGTCCGCGCCGATCACGGTCATCCGGGAGTGCAGCGAGGCGAGTCCGTCCCGGGCGATGGTGAGCGCGGCGTCGCGGGAGAGCAGCCCCGCCTCGACGAGCCGGCGGAAGTGCGCCAGGTAGCCGTGCCGCCAGTTGGTCTCGTGCTCGGCCGCCCGGGCGCCGACCGGGTCGACCGCGCGCAGGGCGTCCGCGACGACGGCCCGGCCGACCGCGCTCGTGCTGCGTCCCTCACCGGTACGGGGGAACACCACCCCGCTCGGACCCTCCACGAGGACCACCCCTTCCCCGACTCGCCGCCGGGGCGCCCCGACCGCGGGTGCCACTCTGCCTCATACCGGGCTGACCTGCACCGCGGGCGGCGCTCGCCCTGCGCCCGGCGCGGCCCGGTGCGAGGATCGGCGCAGTCCACGACCGGAAGGAAACCATGCGCTACCGCACCCTCGGCGCCACCGGCACGGTGGTGTCGAACCTCTGCCTCGGCACGATGACCTTCGGCGCGGAGACCGACGAGGCGGGCAGCTTCGCCCAGCTGGACCGGTTCGTCGAGGCCGGCGGCACCTTCATCGACACCGCCGACGTCTACTCCACCGGCGTCTCCGAGGAGATCGTCGGCCGCTGGTTGCGCGGCCGGCCGGGCGTGCGCGACCGGGTGGTGCTGGCCACCAAGGGTCGCTTCCCGATGGGGCCGAGCCCGAACGACGCCGGCCTGTCCCGGGTGCACCTCACCCGCGCCCTGGAGGCCAGCCTGCGCCGGCTCGGCTTCGAGGCGGTCGACCTCTACCAGGCGCACGCCTGGGACCCGCTGACGCCGCTGCCGGAGACGCTGCGCTTCTTCGACGACGCGATCCGCGCCGGCAAGATCCGCTACGCCGGGGTCAGCAACTTCACCGGCTGGCAGCTGCAGAAGGCGGCCCTGCTGACCCAGCACCTCGGGCTCGCCCCGATCGTCACCCTGCAACCGCAGTACAACCTGCTGGTCCGGGAGATCGAGTTCGAGCTGGTGCCGGTCTGCGAGAACGAGGGCATCGGTATCCTGCCCTGGTCCCCGCTCGGCGGAGGCTGGCTGACCGGCAAGTACCGGCGGGACAGCCCGCCCACCGGGGCCACCCGGCTCGGCGAGGACCCGCAGCGCGGCGTCGAGGCGTACGCGGGGCGCAACGCCCAGGAGCGGACCTGGCGGGTGCTCGACGCGGTGCGCACCGTCGCCGACCAGCGTGGGGTCTCCATGTCGGCGGTGGCGCTGGCTTGGCTGGCCGACCGGCCCGCCGTCACCTCGGTCATCCTCGGCGCCCGCACCACCGACCAGCTCGACGACAACCTCACCGCCGCCGACCTGCGCCTGGACGAGGAGCAGTCCCGGCTGCTGGACACGGCCAGCGCCCCGGCGGTGGCCGACTACCCGTACGGCGAGGCGGGGGTGCGCCAGCGCGGCCGCGACCTGCCCGGCACGCCGGGCTGACCGGTCGGGGCGGAGCGCGCCGACGACGCGCTCCGCCCGGTCGTGGGTCGGCCCCGCCGGTCCCGGACCGCGGCCGTAGCCGTCAGCTGTCGAGCCAGCGGCGGATGCAGTGCAGGAGATCCTCGGCGTCGACCGGCTTGGTGACGTAGTCGCTGGCGCCGGAGGAGAGGCTCTTCTCCCGGTCGCCGTACATGGCCTTGGCGGTCACCGCGATGATGGGCAGGTCGGCGTAGCGGGGCATGGCGCGGATCGCGGCGGTCGCGGCGTAGCCGTCCATCTCCGGCATCATCACGTCCATCAGGACGAGGTCGATGTCGTCGTGGCGCATGAGCGTCTCGATGCCCTTGCGGCCGTCCTCGGCGTAGACGACGTCGATGCCGTGCAGCTCGAGGATGTTGGTCAGGGCGAACACGTTACGGGCGTCGTCGTCCACGACGAGGACCTTCCGGCCCGCCAGCGCCGTGGCGAAGGGTTCGCCGACGGACGGGAGGTCGACGGCCGCGGGAGCGAGCGGCACGACCCGGTCGGGGCTCTCCGCCGACAGATGCAGGGCGATGCGCTCGCGCAGGTCGTCGAGGCTGCGCAGGACCTCCAACGGCCGGTCCTGGGCGATGGTCCGCAGTAGGGTCTCCTGGCCGGCCGCCAGCGGCCGCCCGTGGTAGGCCAGCACGGGCACGCCGCGCAGCCCCGGGGTGTCGTCCAAGGCCTTGAACAGCGCGGTGCCGCTGTCGGCGGACGTGTCGAGGTCCAGCACCAGCAGGTGGTGGCGATGCGCGGTGAGTGCCTCGATCGCCGACGTGGCGTCCACCGCCGTCGACACGTCAGCCCCGTGGCCCGCCGGTCCCGCGGCGACACCCTGGGTCAGCATGGTGAGCAGCCCCTTGTCGTGGGGCTCCAGCACCAGCAGGCGCCGCTGCTCGGTACGCCGGGGCCCGTCCGGCTCGACCGCCGACAGTGCGACGGTGGCCGGTGGCGGCACGGTGTCGACCGCGAACGACGGACCGGCGTTGGCTGGCAGGTAGAGCGTGAACGTGCTGCCCTGCCCGAGGACGCTGCGCGCCGTGATCCGACCGCCCAGCAGGTGGGCGATCTCCCGGCTGATGGAGAGGCCCAGTCCGGTGCCGCCGTAACGGCGGCTGGTGGTGCCGTCGGCCTGCTGGAAGGCGTCGAAGATCGCGGTCAGGTGCTGCTCGGCGATGCCGATGCCGGTGTCGATGACCCGGAACGCGATGACGTCCTCCGCCGGCCCGACGCCGCCGGGGAGCTCGTCCGGGCGGGCCCGCTCGATGCGCAGCTGCACCCTGCCGTGCTCGGTGAACTTCACCGCGTTGGAGACCAGGTTGCGCAGCACCTGGCGGAGCCGCTGCTCGTCCGTGTGCAGCTGGGTGGGGACGTCCGGGCCGGTGACGATGTCCAGCTCCAGGCCTCGGGGCGTGGTCAACGGACGGAAGGTGGCGTCGACGTAGTCCCGCAGGACGGACAGCTCGAACGTCTCCGGGTTGATGTCCATCTTGCCGGCCTCGACCTTCGACAGGTCGAGGATGTCGTTGATGAGCTGGAGCAGATCGGTGCCGGCGGAGTGGATCACCGTCGCGTACTCGACCTGCTTGCCCGTCAGGTTGCGGTTCGGGTTCTGGGCCAGCAACTGGGCGAGGATGAGCAGCGAGTTCAGTGGGGTACGCAGCTCATGGCTCATGTTGGCGAGGAACTCGGACTTGTACTTCGAGGCGAGCGCGAGCTGCTGGGCCCGGGCCTCCAGCTCCTGACGGGCCTGCTCGATCTCGGAGTTCTTCGTCTCGATGTCGTGGTTCTGCCGAGCCAGCAGCGCCGCCTTCTCCTCCAGCTCCGCGTTGGAGCGCTGGAGCTCCTCCGAGCGGGCCTGCAGCTCCTCCGACCGGGCCTGCAGCTCAGCGGCGAGGCGCTGGGACTCGGTGAGCAGGACGTCGGTCCGGGCGTTGGCGACGATGGTGTTGACGTTGACGCCGATCGTCTCGGTGAGCTGGTCGAGGAAGTCGCGCTGCACCTCGGTGAAGCGGCTCATGCTGGCCAGCTCGATGACGCCGAGGACCTGGTCCTCGAAGAGGACCGGCAGCACCACCAGGTGCAGCGGCGCGGCGGCGCCGAGGCTGGAGGAGACGGTGACGTAGTCGGCCGGTACGGCGTCGACCACGATGGCCCGCTTGCTCACCGCGGCCTGCCCCACGAGGGAGTCGCCGAGGGCGTACCGGCGGCGGGCGGCGTCGTGGCCGTAGCCACCGACCACCCGCAGGGCGGCCCCCTCGGCGGTGTCGTCGACCAGCAGGAACGTGCCGAGCTGCGCCGACACCAGCGGGGCGAGTTCGTTCATCACCAGGCCGGCGACCACGTCGAGGTCGCGGTGACCCTGCATCAGCCCGGAGATGCGCGCCAGGTTGGTCTTGAGCCAGTCCTGTTCCTGGTTGGTGCGGGTCGTCTCGCGCAGCGACTCCACCATCGAGTTGATGTTGTCCTTGAGCTCACCGACCTCGCCCGGGGCGTCCACGGTGATCGACCGGGTCAGGTCTCCGGTGGCGACGGCGCTGGTCACCTCGGCGATCGCGCGCACCTGCCGGGTGAGGTTTCCGGCCAGCTCGTTGACGTTCTCGGTGAGCCGCTTCCAGGTACCCGAGACGCCCTCGACCTCGGCCTGACCGCCCAGGCGGCCCTCGCTGCCCACCTCCCGAGCGACCCGGGTGACCTCGGCGGCGAAGCTGGAGAGCTGGTCGACCATCGTGTTGATGGTGGTCTTCAGCTCGAGGATCTCGCCGCGCGCGTCGACGTCGATCTTCTTGGTCAGGTCGCCCTGCGCGACGGCGGTGGTGACCTGGGCGATGTTGCGGACCTGGCCGGTCAGGTTGTTGGCCATCGAGTTGACGTTGTCGGTCAGGTCCTTCCAGGTGCCCGCGACGTTGGGCACCCGGGCCTGTCCACCGAGCCGTCCCTCGGTGCCCACCTCGCGCGCCACCCGGGTCACCTCGTCGGCGAACGCGCCGAGCGTGCCGACCATCGTGTTGATGGTCTGGGCGAGGACGGCCACCTCGCCCTTGGCCTCCACGGTGATCTGCCGGCTCAGGTCGCCCTGCGCGACGGCGGTGGCGACCAGCGCGATCGAGCGCACCTGGTTGGTCAGGTTGTTGGCCATCTCGTTGACGTTGTCGGTCAGGTCCTTCCAGGTGCCACCGACGTTGAGCACCCGGGCCTGTCCACCGAGCCGCCCCTCGGTGCCCACCTCGCGCGCCACCCGGGTCACCTCGTCGGCGAACGCGGAGAGCTGGTCGACCATCGTGTTGATGGTCTCCTTCAGCGCCAGGATCTCCCCGCGGGCGTCGACCCGGATCTTCTGGGTCAGGTCGCCCTTGGCCACCGCGGTGGTCACCTCGGCGATGCTGCGGACCTGGGCGGTGAGGTTGTCGGCCATCACGTTGACCGACTCAGTGAGGTCCTTCCAGGTGCCGGAGACGCCCTTGACGTCGGCCTGGCCGCCGAGGCGCCCCTCGGTGCCGACCTCCCGGGCCACCCGGGTCACCTCGTCGGCGAACGACGACAGCTGGTCCACCATCGTGTTGATGGTGCTCTTCAGCTCCAGGATCTCCCCGTGGGCGGTGACGGTGATCTTCTGGGACAGGTCGCCCCGCGCCACGGCGGTGGCCACCTGGGCGATGCTGCGGACCTGGTCGGTGAGGTTGCCGGCCATCGAGTTGACCGAGTCGGTGAGGTCGCGCCAGGTGCCGGCGACGCCGCTGACCTGGGCCTGGCCGCCGAGCCGGCCGTCGGTGCCGACCTCCCGGGCCACCCGGGTGACCTCGTCGGCGAACGACGACAGCTGGTCCACCATCGTGTTGATGGTGCTCTTCAACTCCAGGATCTCGCCGCGCGCGTCGACGGTGATCTTCTGGGACAGGTCGCCCCGCGCCACGGCGGTGGTGACCTGGGCGATGTTGCGGACCTGACTCGTCAGGTTGCCGGCCATGAAGTTGACCGAGTCGGTGAGGTCTCGCCAGGTGCCGGCGACGCCGGGCACCTCGGCCTGGCCGCCGAGGCGCCCCTCGCTGCCCACCTCCCGGGCCACCCGGGTCACCTCGTCGGCGAACGACGACAGCTGGTCCACCATCGTGTTGATGGTGATCTTCAGTTCGAGGATCTCACCCCGCACGTCGACGGTGATCTTCTGCGACAGGTCGCCCCGGGCGACCGCGGTGGCGACCTCGGCGATGTCGCGGACCTGGTCGGTCAGGTTGCCGGCCATCGCGTTCACCGAGTCGGTGAGGTCCTTCCAGGTGCCCGAGACGCCGGGCACCTCGGCCTGGCCGCCCAACTGCCCCTCGGTGCCCACCTCCCGGGCCACCCGGGTCACCTCGGAGGTGAAGAGCGACAACTGATCGACCATGCCGTTGAAGACGGTGGCGATCTCGCCGAGCAGCCCGTCGGCGTCCTCCGGCAGCCGCGTGCCGAAGTCACCGTCGCGGACCGCCGTCAGGCCCGCCAGCAGCTGCCGCAGCCCCGGATCGGCCATCGGCGCGCTCGCACCGGTCGCCGGGGTACGCCGCTTCGCCGTCGTCTCGACCACCACAACCACCTATGCGTAGCAGCCGACGACGAGGCGCCGGCACAACATCAACCGCGCAAGTATGCACACGATGCGGATCTCCCGCAGCGCGGGCCGATCGTCCAGTGAGATGCGTCGGGGCCTGCGGAATCAGGCGTACGCGCCCGGCCGGGTGGCACGCCGCCGCTCACCGGAACGGGATGCCCGGCGCGGCTAGAGTTCGCCCTGTCCATGGTGCCCGCGGGCCGCGTACGGACCGGCGGTCGTCAGCGCCGACGGCAGGAGGACAGGATGGCGCAGCAGGCCACGATCACGCGTACGGAGCTGCAACGGGCGCACGCCTCGGTGCCGGGACGGCTGATCGTCCAGACGCTGTTCCAGATCCCGCTGGGTCAGGCGTCGGGGCGGCACCGCCACCCGGGCGAGGAGGTCGGCTACCTCATCCAGGGTGACGTGGCGATGGAGTTCGACGACCGCCCCACGCTGACCATCCACGCGGGCGAGCCGTTCCTGATCCCCCCGGGCGTCGTGCACAACGCCCGCAACATCGGCACCGTGGAGACGATGATGCTCTCCACGTACCTGGCCGACGAGGCTCAGCCGCTGGTCACGATGTGCGACTGACGGCCGGGTCGAGCGGCGTCGGGGCGGCACGGCGCCGGACCAGGTCGAGGATCTCGTCCACCGAACCGGCCGGGTCGGTCACCGGGAACTGCACGGCACGGACCTGGGCCTCCGGGTCGACCAGCAGGGTGAGCCGCTTGAACCGGTCCACCCCGCCGGCGCGGAAGGTGGGCAGGAGCAGCCCCGCGGCGAACCGCCCGTCCTGGTCGGACAGGAGCGGGTACGGCAGCTTGGCGTGCGCCACGAACTCCGCGAGCTGGTCCGGCCGCTGGGTGCTCACCCCGCGCACCTCCACGCCGGCGGCCGCGAAGAGCGGGTGGCGGTCGGCGTACGTGCGGGATTCGAGGGTGCAGCCGGCCGCACCGGGGATGTCGCCCCAGCCGGGGGGCAGGGCCTGCCCGCCGGGGGCGAACGCCCCGGGGAAGAGGTAGAGGACGGTCCACCGGCCGGGTACCGCGGGGTTCTCGGTGCCGCCGTCGTGGCGGCGGAGGGTGAGCGGGGGCAGTCGCCGGCCGACGAGCTGGTGCATCCGGCGGGCCTCGGCGGACGCTGCGTCGGCGGTGGCGGTCAGCTGGCCGTCGCCCATCACGTGCCGGGTGCCCCAGTCCTGCAGCGCGATGAGCACCGGCAGCAGGCCCTCACCCTTGGCGGTGAGCAGGTAGTCGTAGCGCGGCGGATGCCGCGAGTACGCCTCGCGGCGCAGCACCCCGTGCGCCACCAGTGCGGTCAGCCGTTCGGTCAGCGCCCGGCGGCTGACCCCGAGCTCGCGTTGCAGCGCGTCGAACCGGGTGGTGCCGCCGGCCACGTCCCGGACGATCAGGAACGTCCACCAGTCGCCGAGCACCCCGAGGGCCTGGGCGATACCGCAGTCGGCGTCGGAGAGATCGGCCCGCCTCACCTCGCACCTCCCGCCGCCCGGATCACTCGACTATAGTCCGTTCCATGCTGGAACTGACCCGATCGCGGACGGGGGTTGGCGGCCGAACGACCGCCGGGGAGGCGACCGGGGTGTTCTGGCGCTGGTGGACCGCCGGCACGACCAGCTCGGTCGGGTCGGCGGTCGGCGCGGTGGCGCTGCCGCTGACCGCGCTGACCGTGCTGGACGCGTCGGCCTTCGAGATGGGGCTGATCGCCGCCGCGAGCTACGTCGCCTGGCTGGTGATCGGGCTGCCGGCCGGCGTCATCGTGCAGCGCCTGCCGCTGCGCGGCGCCCAGGTCGGCGCCGACCTGGCCCGGGCGGTCGCGGTCGCATCCGTCCCGGTGGCCTGGTGGTGGGGGCGGCTGACCGTCGCCCAGTTGGTCGTCGTGGCGCTGGTGGTCAGCTTCGCCACCGTGCTGTTCGACGTCGCCAACTCCACCTTCCTGCCCGCCATCGTCGGCCGGGAGCAGCTGCACGCCCGCAACAGCCTCACCTCCGCCACGCACGCCGTCACCCAGCTCAGCGGCCCGTCCCTCGGCGGACTCGCCGTGCAGGCACTCGGTCCGGTGCCGACCGTGCTGGTGGACTCGGTCAGCTACCTCGTCTCCGCGACGCTGCTGCGCTCCCTGCCGGCCCGCCGGTCGGCGGTGCCCGAGCGATGGCCCCCGGTTCGCGAGATGATCGGCGAGGGCTGGCGGTACGTCACCCGCCACCGGATCATGGGCCCCACCATGTGGGCCGCGACCGCGGTGAACTTCGTCTGCGGCGCGCAGCTCGCGGTCTACCCGCTCTACCTGGTCCGGGAGCTGCACGCCCCGGCCGCCCTGGTCGGCGTGCTGCTGGCCGTGGAGGGCGTCGGCTCGCTGGTCGGCGCGGCCGCCACCCCGTGGATCACCCGCCGGTGGGGCACCGCCCGCTCGGTGCTGGTCGGCTGCGCGATCGCCACCGCCGGCGCGTTCGTCGTGCCGCTGGGTGCCGGCTGGGCGGCGTACCTGGCGTTCGCGGCCGGCAACGTGGTCTTCGCCGGCGGCGTGGTGGTGCTCAGCGTGACCACCCGCACCTACCGGCAGATCGCCAGCCCGCCGGAGCTGCTGGCCCGGGTGATGGCGACGGTCCGCTTCGTCTCCTGGGGCGCCATCCCGGTGGGCGGGCTGGTGGCCGGAACGCTGGCCGGGGTGGTCGGTCCCCGGGTCACCCTGCTGGTCTTCGCCGCGGCGGCGACGCTCGCACCGCTGGCGCTGATCCTCTCCCCCGTCCGCCGGCTGCGCGACCTCGCCGACGCGCCCGGCGACGACCCGGTGGGGCACCGGGCCGAACCGGCGGGACGGTGACCGCTTTCTCCCACCGCGCGTGGTCGACGGCCGACGGCTGACGGGTCGCTCGGCGCGGACCGCCGGGCGCCCGGCGGTCAGGCCGTCAGCGCCCCGACAACCCGACGGACCCGCTCCGGGTGGGCGAGGACGTCGACGCCGTCCACGTACTGGTCGATCGCGCCGAGCGGCGGGCGGGCGCGCAGAGCCCGGTCGCGGATCGCAGCCCGCAGCGCGTCGGCGAACCGGCCGGCGTCGAGCACCAGGAACGGCCGGGAGTGGAACGGACGCGCCGTCGGGTCGACCGGCGCGGCCAGCCCGGTGTCGTTGGTCCAGCCCGCCACGGTCGTCAGGGCCCGGACCAGCCCGGCCTGCCGGTCCGGCCAGCCGCCCGGGCCGAGGGCGTCGGCCAGCGCCCCCACCACCGGCGCCGCCGCCGGCAGCCCGGCGAAGACGGTGCCGAGCCACTTGTCGTACGGGGGCCAGCGGCGGTGCAGCAGCAGGCCCAGCCGCATCAGGTCACGGGCCAGCCCGGCGGCGACCACCCGGCTGCCCAGCTCGTCGCCGACCTCCGCGCACCGGCCGGCGAGGTGCTCGGCCTGCCCGACCCGGGCCCAACCGGCGGCCAGCACGTGCCGCCACACGTCGTCCGGGTACCAGGCCAGCCGGGCCCGGGCGGCGGTGAGCGCGCCGTCGAGGCCGTCGTGGAAGATCGCGCCGCCGGTCAGCTCGGCGAGCCGCTGGGTCGGGGTGGCCAGCCAGTCGTCGACCGTGACGCCGGCGGCCGGGTCGAAGCCCAGCCGGCCGCGCAGCCAGCCGGCGCGCTCGTCGACCGTGACCCCGTGCCGCTCCCCGGCGGCGTCGGCCACGCCCAGCCGGGTGTCCGGGCCGCCGGCGAAGCGGGTCGGCCAGCCGAGGAACTCCGGCGGCAGGTCGGCGTCGAGGACGGCGCGGACCGCCGCGACGTCGCCGGGCTCGCCGACGAGGAGCTGCACGCGGGGACCCCAGTCGTGGTCGGCGGAGCGCGCGGTGTCCAGGCCGAGCAGCTCCGAGCCGCCGTCGAGCAGCGCGGCGGCGTACCGCAGGCCGGGCAGCCGTCGGCCGAGCAGCGGCGCGACCACCTCGTCGTGGAAGCGGCGGGCCAGCGTCAACCCGGGTACGAACGCCATCCCGGCAGTCTGCCCTCCGCGACCCGGCCGGCCCACCCGTTATCGACTCCGGCCCGGGTCGCCGCCGATAGCCTTGAAGCCGGTGGGTGACGGGAGGACGACGGTGGCGGTGGACCGGGCGGTGCTGCGGCGACGCCGGCTGCTCGGCGCCGGCATCCTCGCCCTGGTCGGGCTGGCCCTGCTCGCGCTCGGCCTCACCGTCGCCAACGGTCCGCTCGCCGGGGTCGAGGTGGTGGTCGCGATCGTGCTGCTGGTGGCGAGCTACGCCGTGCAGTGGCTGGCCCGGCGCGAGACGCTCTACCGGCACGGCGACGAGGGTTGAACCGACCGGTCCCGGCGTCCCCCGTGTCGTCGTAGGGCTGTGCCAGGCTGTCCGGGTGGCAGACCAATCCCCGATCCTGCTGATCGACGCGCCCAGCCTCTACTTCCGGGCCTACTTCGGCATTCCCGAGTCGGCCGCGAGGGATGCCGACGGCCAGCCGGTCAACGCCGTCCGCGGCTTCCTCGACATGCTCGCCCAGCTCGTCCGCACCCGCCGGCCGGACCGGATGGTCTGCGCGCTGGACCACGACTGGCGGCCGGCATGGCGGGTGGAGCTGCTGCCGTCGTACAAGGCGCACCGGGTGGCGCCGGAGGGTGGCGAGGAGGTGCCGGACACCCTCTCCCCGCAGGTGCCGGTGATCCTGGAAGTTCTCGAGGCGATCGGGATCACCGCGACCGGCGCGACCGGCTACGAGGCCGACGACGTGCTCGGCACGCTGTCGGTGACCCAGCCCGGCCCGGTGGAGGTGGTCTCCGGCGACCGGGATCTGTTCCAGCTGGTCGACGACGCCCGCCGGGTGCGGCTGCTCTACATCGGGCGCGGGGTGGCCAAGCTGGAGGACTGCGACGACGCGGCGGTGCGGGCCCGCTACGGCGTCCCCGCCGACCGGTACGCCGACTTCGCGGCGCTGCGCGGCGACCCCAGCGACGGGCTGCCCGGGGTGCCCGGGGTGGGCGAGAAGACCGCCGCCCGGCTGATCGACCGGTACGGCGGACTGCCCGGCATCCTGGCCGCGCTGGACGACCCCGCGTCGGGCTTCGCCCCCGGGCTGCGCGCCAAGCTGCTCGGGGCGCGGGACTACCTGGCGGTCGCGCCGAAGGTGGTCGAGGTGGCCCGGGACGTACCGCTGCCGGAGCTGCCCACCGCGCTGCCGCACGCGCCGGCGGACCCGGAGCGGCTGCTGGCGCTGGCGCAGCGGTGGAACCTGGCCGGTTCCTGCCGGCGGCTGGTGGACGCGCTCGCCGTCCGTTCCTGATCACCCGCGGGTACGCCGACCACCGCCCCTCGCCACGCACGCGGGTCAGCGCCGGGGGGTGTCCGCACTCCGGCGGGACGGGAACGGGGTGCCCGGCTGCCCCAGGGTGCCCCGGCCGCGCAGGCCCACCGGGTCCGGGGTCGGCTCCGGCGTGACCGTCGCCGGCACTCCGGCGGCCCGGCCGTCCAGGTACGCCGCCCCGGCGAGGTCGTCCTCGGTGGGCGCGGCGAGCAGGGCGTAGACCAGACCCACCACCACGAAGATCACCGCGAGGACGATCGGCACCAGCAGGGTGCTGACCCCGGCGCCGGCCAGCTCACCGCGCTGGTCGTGCAGGTGCACCGAGAGCGCGCTCATGCCGGTGAAGTGCATGCCGTTGACCGCGATCCCCATCAGCAGCGCGGACGCGGCGATGGCGAGCCCCCGGCGCACGGTCATCGCCAGCCAGAGCGCCACCGTGGCGGCGACGATCGCGACGAGCACCGAGAGGGCGACCCGGGCGCCGTCGTAGTCCAGGTCGCCGTCCAGCCGCATGGCGGCCATGCCGGTGTAGTGCATCGCGGCGACGCCCGCGCCGGTGAACACGCCCCCGACGAGCACCCGCGCCGCGTTGAGCCGGCCGGTGCCGACGATGGACAGGCCGATGCCGACCGCCACCACGGCGATGACCGTGCTGGCCACGGTGAGCGGCACGTCGTACCGGATCCGGGTGCCGTCCACGGCGAAGCCGAGCATCGCCATGAAGTGCATCGCCCAGATCGCGGTCCCGCCGATCGCCCAGGCCGCGAGCAGGCCCCACCAGATCCGCTGGCCCGAGGTGGACGCGGTGCGGATCCGGCCGGCGCAGACCAGACCGAGGGACGAGCCGAGCACGGACAGCGCGTAGCTCAGCGCCGGCGTGATCCACCCGTACTCAAAGTGATTGATTTCCGCCACGACGGCTATTCCCCCCACTCGTTACCGGCGCGTAGAAACCGCGCCGCAGCAATGATCAGGGAGGCCCGGAGCAGGCACGACAGCACCCCCCACAGTGTTCGGTGGGTGCTGTCGTGGTGACGGTGCGATGCGTCGATTGACCGCTGGCGGTGACCGAAAGTGACGGTCAGGCAGAGGTGTGGTAGGCCAGCACGCCCCGGTTGACCGCGGCGATCGCCTGTCGCGCGGTGGCCCGCAGCTCGGTCGACGCGCCGCCGGAGTCGGCGAGCTGACCGAGCAGGTCGACCACCTGCCGGGACCAGCGGACGAAGTCCCCGGCCGGCATCTCGCCGTCGATCTCGTGCCCGCTCGCCAGCACCTTGGCCAGCGCCTCGCCCCGGGCCCACCGGTAGATCGGCCAGGCGAAGCCGAGGTCCGGTTCCCGGGTGACGGCGAGGCCCCGGTTGGCCTCGTCGGCCTCGATGTCGCCCCAGAGCTTCAGGGTCTCGTCGACCGCGTCGGCGACCGGGCCGCGCGGCAGCGACGCCCGCTCGTCGACGTCGCGGCGGGCCTCGAAGACCACCACCGAGACCGCGGCGGCCAGCTCGGACGGGGAGAGCCCGTCCCAGACGCCCCGGCGCAGGCACTCGGCGACCAGCAGGTCCGCCTCGGTCCAGATCCGGCCGAGCATCCGGCCGGCGTCGGTCACCGTGCCGTCGGCGGCCAGGTAGCCCCGGGCGGTGAGCAGCGCCACGATCCGATCGAAGGTGCGGGCCAGCGAGCCGGTCCGCCCGGACACCCGCTGCCGCAGCTCCTCGGTGTCGTTCTCCAGCCGGCGCCGCCGCTCGGCCCAGCGGGCGTGCTCCTCCCGCTCCGCGCAGCCGTGGCACGGGTGGTTGCGAAGCTCGGTGCGGAGCTGGCTGAGCCGGTGGTCCTCGCCGGCGGCCTGCCGGCTCCGGCCGCCGCGCCGCCCGCCGTGCCGGTCCAGACCGGTCCCGCTGACCTCGGCGGCGAGGTCCCGCCGGGCGCCGGGCGAGCGGTGGTTGAAGTGCTTCGGCACCCGGATCCGGGCCAGCACCTCCGCCGGGGTGGTGAAGTCGCCCGGGCTGACCCGCCCGGCCCAGCGGTCCTGGGTGAGCACCAGCGGGCGGGGCTCGCCGAAACCGCCGGTGGCCGGGTCGAGGACCACGGCCAGGCCGGCGCGGCGCCCGGACGGCACCCGGATCACGTCGCCGACCCGCAGCCGTTCCAGCGACGCCACCGCGGCGGCCTTGCGCTGGGTCTGCCCCTGCCGGGCGATGGCCCGCTCCCGGTCGGCGATGGCCACCCGCAGGCCGAAGTACTCGTCGAAGTCGCCGTGGTGGCAGGCCGACTCGGCGGCGTACGCCTCGATGGTCTCGGTGTTGCGCTGCACCTGCCGGGCCAGGCCGACCACCGACCGGTCCGCCTGGAACTGCGCGAACGACGACTCCAGCAGCGCCCGGGCCGGCTCCGCGCCGACCGTGCCGACCAGGTTGACCGCCATGTTGTACGACGGCCGGAAGCTGGACCGCAGCGGGTAGGTGCGGGTGGAGGCGAGCCCGGCCACGTGCCGCGGGTCGGTCTCCGGCGACCAGACCACCACGGCGTGCCCCTCGACGTCGATGCCCCGTCGCCCGGCCCGGCCGGTGAGCTGGGTGTACTCCCCCGGGGTCAGGTCGACGTGCGCCTCGCCGTTGTACTTGACCAGCCGTTCGAGCACCACGCAGCGGGCCGGCATGTTGATGCCCAGCGCCAGCGTCTCGGTGGCGAAGACCGCCTTGACCAGGCCGCGGACGAAGAGCTCCTCGACGACCTCCTTGAACACCGGCAGCATCCCGGCGTGGTGGGCGGCCAGGCCGCGCTCCAGCCCGTCGAGCCACTCCCAGTAGCCGAGCACGGTCAAATCCTCGCCGGGGATGGCGGTGACCTTGCTCTCCACCACCTGGCGGATCTCCGCGCGCTCCTCCGCGGAGGTGAGCCGCAGGCCGGCGGCGAGGCACTGCTGCACGGCGGCGGCGCAGCCGGCCCGGCTGAAGATGAACAGGATCGCCGGGAGCAGCCCCTCCCGGTCCAGCCGGTCGACGATGTCCGGCCGCATCGGGCCGCGCCAGCGCGGGCCGCGCCGCCCGCTGCCGGGGCCGGCGCTGCGCCCCTCGCCCAGTTCCAGCCGGCGCATCGTGTCCCGGGTGTAACGCAGTAGCTCCGGGTGCACGTCGTGCTTGCGGGCCGCGTCGGCGTCGTGGAACAGGTCGAACATCCGCTTGCCGACCAGCATGTGCTGCCAGAGCGGCACCGGCCGGTGCTCGCTGACCACCACGGCGGTCTCGCCGCGCACGGTGACCAGCCAGTCGGCGAACTCTTCGGCGTTGGACACGGTCGCCGACAGCGAGACCAGGGTGACCGAGGCGGGCAGGTGGATGATCACCTCTTCCCAGACCCCGCCGCGGAACCGGTCGGCGAGGTAGTGAACCTCGTCCATCACCACGTAGGCGAGGCCCCGCAGGGTGCTGGAACCGGCGTAGAGCATGTTGCGCAGCACCTCGGTGGTCATCACCACCACCGGGGCGTCGCCGTTGATCGCGTTGTCGCCGGTGAGCAGGCCGACCTGGTCGGCGCCGTACCGGTCGACCAGGTCGTGGTACTTCTGGTTCGACAGCGCCTTGATCGGGGTCGTGTAGAAGCACTTGCGCCGGGTGGTCGGGCCCGCGGCGCCGTCGGCCGCCGTCGGCTCGCCGGGCGTCCCGCGCAGGGCCAGGTGTACGGCGAACTCGCCGACCACGGTCTTGCCGGCACCGGTCGGGGCGCAGACCAGGACGCCACTGCCCCGCTCCAGGGACTGGCACGCCTCCCGCTGGAAGTCGTCGAGATCGAACCCCAGATCGGAGGCGAACTCGTCCAGCGCCGGGAACTGTGAGGCCTGCGCGGCCCGGCGGCGCGCCGCGGCGTACCGCTCGGCGGGGCTCGACATGTCTCCAAGATTAGTTGGTACCGCCGACGAACACCGGCCAAGGCCGTCCGGCAGGGCGGTCGGAGGGGATCGGTAGGGTGCACGACGTGCCGGATCATGCCGAACCGACCGATGCCCCGCGCGGCGCCGACGACGCCGTCCGCCCGGGCGCGTCCCGACGCCCCGTGGAGGCGGTTCTCTTCGACTTCCACGGCACCCTCGCCCAGGTGGAGGAGCCCCGCGACTGGGTGCTGGCCGCCGCGGCGGCGTGCGGGGTGGAGCTGGATCGGGTGCGGGCCACCGCGCTGGCCGACCGGCTGCTGACCGCGGGCCGGGCCGGCGGGCCGCTGCCCGCGCGGGTGCCGCCCCGGCTGGCCGAGCTCTGGGCCGACCGGGATCTCTACGAGCACGCCCACCGGGGGGCCTACACCGGGCTGGCCGAGACGGTGGACGCCGGCATCGACGGTTTCGCCGAGGCGCTCTACGAGCGGGTGCTGGTCCCGGAGGGCTGGGTGCCCTACCCGGACACCCCGGCCACCCTGACGGCGCTGCGCGAGCGCGGGGTACGGGTGGCGGTGGTGAGCAACATCGGCTTCGACATCCGGCCGCTCTTCGCCGCCTGGGGGCTCGACGGGCTGGTCGACGCGTACGCCCTGTCGTACGAGGTGGGGCGCTGCAAGCCGGATCCGGGGATCTTCCTGCGGGCGTGCGGGATGGTGGGCGTGGATCCGGAGCGCGCGCTGATGGTCGGCGACACCCCGGCCGACGCCGGCGCGGTACGGGCGGGGTGCGCGGTGCTGGTGCTGCCCTGCGCGGAGCCGGGGCGGGCCAACGGCCTGGGCGCGGTGCTCGACCTCGCCCTGCCCTCCTGAGCAGCCCTTATCACCGCTAACGCGATCTTGTTGCTCGCGTTACTGCACGCCGCTAACAGCCGGAGGTTATCGTCGTTGTCGTGACGGACACGTCGTCCCGGGACCGGATCGTGCGCGCCGCCGCCGCCCTGCTCGCCGAGGGCGGCCGGGCGGCGGTCACCACCCGGGCGGTGGTGCGGACCGCGGGCGTGCAGGCCCCGACCATCTACCGCCAGTTCGGCGACATGGCCGGGCTGCTCGACGCCGCGGCCAGCTACGGCTTCGCCGCGTACCTGCACGCCGAGGCGGCGCGCGAGCCGGCCGACGACCCGGTGGACGCCCTGCGTCGCGGCTGGGACCTGCACGTCGGCTTCGGGGTGGCGAACCCGGCCTTCCACGCCCTGATGTACGGCGACCCGCGCCCGGGCGTCCGACCCACCGCCGCCCGGGTGGCCGCCGACATCTTCGGCCAGCTCGTCGCGCGGGTCGCCGAGGCGGGCCGGCTGCGGGTCGGCGTCGACCGGGCCGCCGAGATGGTGCACGCGGCGAGCTGCGGGGTCGCCCTCACCCTGATCCAGGGCGGCGACCCGGGCCTCTCCCCCGCCACCCGGGAGGCGGTGCTCGCCGCCGTCTGCGCCGACAGCCCGGCCGCCCGCGCCGTCCGCCCGCCGGACCGGGCGGTCCGGCACGCCGTGGCGCTCCGCACGGCCCTGCCCGAGCTGACCGGTGACCTGACCGCCGCCGAGCGGGCGCTGCTCGCCGAGTGGCTGGACCGGCTCAACGGGGCGTAGTCCACCGCCCGCCCGGCCCGCCCACCCGGATCCCTTTCCGGTCGAAACGCTTGACGAGGTGTCGTAGCATGCGTTCTCCACCGCAAGCGGTCACCGGGAGGACGCGATCCTGCCACGTCAGGTGCTCGACACCGCGCTCGTCCCCGAGGCCGACCGTTTCGACCGGTGGATGGACTTCGCCGTCGGCGACAACCCGATGAGCATCGCCGTCGACGCGGACGGGCCGTTCGACGCCTTCGCGCAGCTGATCGACCTCGGCGGGGTGCACCTCACCTCGTTCCGGTACCCCACGCTGCGACTGAAGCGGACCGCCCGGCAGATCCGGCAGGCCGACCCGGGGCTGTTCCAACTCGCCCTCCCGATCGCCGGTTTCAGCGCGATCAGCCAGGCCCGCAACACCGCCAGCATCGAGCGGACCGGGTTCACGTTCTTCGACACCTCCCGGCCGTACGAGGCGGAGCACCGGGCGGGCGACGCCCGGCCGACGTCGACGATCTGCCTCAACATTCCCCATCACCTGCTGCCCCTGCCCGCCGCCACGGTGAACCGGCTGCTGGCCACCGCGATGCCGGCCGACCGCGGGATGGGTGTGCTGCTGGCGCAGTTCCTCCGGCAGGTGGTCGGGCACCCCGACCAGTACGGGCCGGACGACGTCGCACAGCTCGGCAGGACCGGCCTCGATCTGGTGAGCGCCATCCTGGCCCGCCATGCCGACGCCGAGCGCGAGCTGACACCCGACACCCGCCACCGTGCGACCCGGCTGCGGATCGAGGCCTTCATCGAGCGGCATCTCGCGGACCCCGCGCTCGACCCCCGCGCGGTCGCCGCCGCCCACCACGTGTCCCTGCGGACCCTGCACCGCCTCTTCGCCGACGACGACGAGACCGTCGCCCAGTCCATCCGCCGGCGTCGCCTCGAACGCTGCCGGCGCGACCTGCGCAATCCGCTGTTGGCGGGCCAGCCGATCCAGGTCGTCGCCGCCCGCTGGGGCTTCCCCGACCCGGCCCACTTCAGCCGAAGCTTCCGCGCCGCGTACGGCGTCTCCGCGCGGGACTACCGCGCGGGAGCGGCGCCCGCCACCGTGCCGGATGCCGGCCGGAGCCCGGATCGGGCGGCGGGCTAGCGTCGCCGCCATGACGACCAGCCCAGCCACGTCCCCGCCCGCCGCCGGCCCCCGGACCGACGGTCACCTCGGGGCGGTCGCGCTGGTACTCGGCGGGGCGCTGTCGGTGCACACCGGCTCGGCGCTCGCCGCGCTGCTCTTCCCCCGCGTCGGGGTGGCCGGCACGGTCACCCTGCGGCTGGCCATCGGTGCGCTGCTGATGCTCGCGGTGTGCCGGCCCCGGCTGCGCGGCCACGGCCGGGCCGCCTGGCTGTCCGTGGTCGCCTTCGGGCTCGCCCTGGCCGGGATGAACTCGGTCTTCTACCAGGCCATCGAGCGGATCCCGCTCGGCCCGGCGGTGACCCTGGAGGTGCTGGGACCGCTCACCCTGTCGGTGCTGACCGCGCACCGGTGGACCGCCTGGTGCTGGGCGGGGCTCGCCCTGGCCGGGGTCGCCCTGCTCGGCCAGGGCGGCTTCGACCGGCTGAACCCGCTCGGCGCGGGCCTGGCGCTCGGCGCGGGGGCGCTCTGGGCGGCGTACATCGTCTGCTCGGCGCGGGTCGGCGGCCACTTCCCCCGGGCCGACGGGCTCGCCCTGTCCCTCACCCTGGCGGCCGTGGTCACCCTGCCGATCGGCCTGGTCGACGCCGGGACCCGGCTCTGGCACCCGGCAGTGCTGGGACTCGGCGCCGGGCTGGCGTTGCTCGCCTCGGTGCTGCCGTACACCCTGGAGCTGCTGGCCCTGCGCAGGCTGGCCACCTCGACCTTCGCGGTGCTGATGAGCCTCGGCCCGGCACTCGCCGCGCTCGCCGGCTGGCTGATCCTCGACCAGGCGCTGCATCCCGTGGAGGTGCTGGCGATCGGCCTGGTCATCGCCGCCAGCATCGGCGCGGTACGAGCCGGCGCGCCCCGGGGAACCGCCGCGCCGGTCGCCGAAGGGCCGGTCGCCGAGGGGCCGGACGGGCAGCTCAGCGCAGCAGTCGCACCGCCGCCGGCACGGCGCTGATCCGCACCGGCAGGTCCAGTGCCCGTTCCCCGTCGGCGTACGTGGTGATGCCCTCAGCCGCCAGCTCCACCGTCCGGGCGCGGTAGCTGGTCACCAGCGGGTGCGCCACGTGCGTGCCGGCGTAGATGCGCGGCTTGACCCGCATCAGGGTGCGCCGGTCGAACCGGCCGCCGACCACCACGTCGAGCAGCCCGTCGGTGGGGTCGGCGTCCGGGCAGATGCGCATCCCGCCGCCGTAGCTGGCGCAGTTGCCGACGGCGACGAGGACCGCGTCCAGGCGGTGCTCCTCGCCGTCGAGGCGAAGCGTGTAGGCGCGCGGGCGCAGCCGGGCCAGCTCGACCAGGATGGCCAGGTCGTAGCGGCGGGGGCCGCGCGGCCAGCGCATCCGGTTGGCCCGCTCGTTGACGATCGCGTCGAAGCCGGCGGCGAGCACCGCCCCGTACCAGCGGTCGGCGCCGGCGGCGGTGGTCATCCGGGCCAGGTCGACCGGGCGGCTGCGGCCGTCGCGCAGCGCCGCGGCGATGACCCCGACCGCGGCGAGCGGGTCGGCGGGGAAGCCGGTGTCGACCGCGAAGTCGTTGCCGGTGCCGGCCGGGACCGGCCCGAAGGGCACCGTCGTACCCGCGACCGCCTGCAACGCCCGGTGCACGGTGCCGTCGCCGCCCACCGCGACGACCGCACCGGCGCCGTCGGCCACCGCGGCGTGGCACGCCGCCTCGGCCTCGTCCGGGGTTCGCGCCGTCAACAGCTCCACCGGCCGGCCGGCGGCGGCGAGCCCGTCCAGCAGCCGGGGTAGCAGGCCACGGTGCCGACCCCGGCCCGCGGTGGGGTTGGCGAGCACGGCGACGGGGCCGGCAGGAGGGTGATCGTCTGCGGTCACGGCGAGCACGGTACCGGTACGGCGGACGCCGCCCACCAGGGGCGGCGTCACGCGATGTGGTCACCCCCGGCTGTGCCGCCTCGCGGCGGCCTGGCGACGGAGTTCGTGCCGGGCCAGGGCGTTCTTGTGCACCTCGTCGGGTCCGTCGGCGAAGCGCAGCGTCCGGATGTGGGCGTACGCGGCCGCGAGCGGGAAGTCCTGGGAGAGGCCGGCGGCGCCGTGCACCTGGATCGCCTTGTCCAGGATCCACTGGACGGTCGCGGGGGTGGCGATCTTGATGGCCTGGATCTCGGTGTGCGCGCCCTTGTTGCCGACCGTGTCCATCAACCAGGCCGCCTTGAGCACCAGCAGGCGCAGCTGCTCGATCCGCACCCGGGACTCGGCGATCCAGTCCCGGATCACCCCCTGCTCGGCCAGCGGCCTGCCGAACGCGATCCGCTGCTCGGCGCGGGCGCACATCAGCTCGACGGCCTGCTCGGCGACGCCGATGGAGCGCATGCAGTGGTGGATGCGGCCGGGACCGAGCCGGGCCTGCGCGATCGCGAAGCCGTCGCCCTCGGCCCCGATCAGGTTCTCGACCGGCACCCGTACGTCATGGAACTCCAGCTCGGCGTGCCCGCCGTGGTCGTGGTCGTCGTACCCCAGCACCTCCAGGCCCCGCTTGATCACCAGGCCCGGGGTGTCCCGCGGGACCAGCACCATGGACTGCTGACGATGCCGCTCGGCGTCCGGGTCCGTCCTGCCCATGACGATGAGGATCCGGGCGTTCGGGTTCATCGCGCCGGTGATCCACCACTTGCGGCCGTTGATCACGTACTGGTCGCCGTCCCGCTCGATCCGGGTGGCGATGTTCGTGGCGTCCGAGGACGCCACGTCCGGCTCGGTCATGGCGAACGACGACCGGATCCGGCCCTCCAGCAGCGGCTCCAACCACTGCTTGCGTTGCTGCTCGGTTCCGAACATCGCCAGCACCTCCATGTTGCCGGTGTCCGGGGCAGCGCAGTTCAGGGCGGCGGGCGCCAGGTGGCTACGTCCGGTGATCTCCGCCAGCGGGGCGTACTGCAGGTTGGTCAGACCGGCCCCCTGCTCACCCGGCAGGAAGAGGTTCCACAGCCCGCGCTTCCGCGCCGCGGCGCGCAGCTCCGCGAGCACCGGCACCGCGTCCCAGGCCCAGCGGTTGCCGAGCTGCCCGAGCTGCTCGTGGAAGGCGTGCTCGGCCGGGTAGACGTGGCTGTCCATGAAGTCCAGGAGGTTGTCGCACAGCCCCTCGGTCCTCGGGTCCAGGGCGAAGTCCATCAGTGCTCCTTGAGGTAGGTCAGGCCCGCGTCGAGCAACAGCTCGGTCACCTCGCCCACGCGCTCGAAGCCGGAGCCGACGGTCTGGCCGCGCAGGTGGCGGTAGTGGATGCCCTCGAGGATCGCGGCCAGCTTGAAGGCCGCCAGCCCGAGGTGGAAGCCGAGTGGCGGGAGGGGACGGGTGCTGCTGGCGGCGTACCGGGCGAGGATCTCGTCCTCGGTGAGGAAGCCGGGCGCGGAGGAGGCGTCGGCGACCGCCCCCTCGACGAGCCGCCCGAGACGCTGGTAGAGCACCAGCAGCGCCAGGTCGGTCAGCGGGTCGCCGAGGGTGGCCATCTCCCAGTCGATGACGGCCGCGAGGTGGTCGCGGTCGTCGGTGAGGACGTTGTCGAGGCGGTAGTCGCCGTGCACGATGCCCGGCGCCGAGCCGGTCGGCACGCCGGACGCCAGGCGGGCGTGCAGCTCCTCGGCGGCCGGCAGGTCCCGACAGTACGACGCGTCGAGCTGTTTCCTCCAGCGACTCACCTGCCGGGCCAGGAAGCCGTCGGGCCGGCCGAAGTCGGCCAGCCCCACGGCCGCCGGGTCGACCGCGTGCAGGGCGGCCAGGGTGTCGACCAGCCGGGTCGAGATGACCCGGGTACGTTCCGGACCGAGCCGCTCGAGTTCGGCCGCCTGCCGGTACGCCGTACCGCCGACCCGCTCCATCAGGTAGAACGGGGCGCCCAGCACGCCGACGTCGGTACAGAGCGCGTAGGTCGTCGGCACCGGCACGTCGGTCGTCCGCAGCGCCGACATGACGCGATACTCCCGGGTCATGTCGTGCGCGGTGGCCAGCACATGCCCCAGTGGTGGCCGCCGCAGGATCCAGGTCTGCCGCCCGTCGCCGATCTCGTAGGTGAGGTTGGACTTCCCACCGGCGATCAGCCGGGCGGTCAGCTCCCCGGCCGCCCCGGGGACCGAGGCGGCCAACCAGTCCGCGAGCCGGGCCAGGTCGACACCGGGTGGGTCCGGTGGTGCGGAGGCGGTCACGGCACCAGGATGCTGACGGTCTCGACCACGCAGGCCGGCTTCTCGGCGCCGGCCCGCTCGACGGTCACCTTCGCCGTCAGCTGGTAGCCACCGCCGCCGGGCACCAGCGACAGCAGCTCCACCCCGGCACGCACCTCGGAGTCGACGGGGACCGGCGAGGGGAAGCGGAGCTTGTTGGCGCCGTAGTTCACGCCCATGGTCAGCCCCTCGATCTTGTACACCTGCCAGACCAGCATCGGCACCAGCGACAGGGTGAGGTAGCCGTGCGCGATGGTGCCGCCGAACGGGCCGTGCGCCGCCTTCGCGGGGTCCACGTGGATCCACTGGCGGTCACCCGTCGCCTCGGCGAAGGCGTCGATCTGCTGCTGGGTGACGGTGTGCCAGTCGGAGTAGCCGAGGTGGGTGCCGACGGCCCGCTCCAGCTCTGCGATGCCCTGGAAGACCTTCATCATCTCTCCTTCATCGGTCGGGCCGTCGGCCCGCCGGCGACGTACACCACCCGGCCGACGGTGACGCCGTCGGCGAGCTCCTGCACCCCGTCGGCCACCTCGTCGAGCGCGAGGCGTTGGCTGACCAGGGGCCGGACGGCGCCTCGGGCGGCCAGCGCGGTGAGGGCACGGTGGCATTCGACGACGGCCGCCGGGTCGTGGCGGTGGTACAGGCCCCAGTGCAGGCCGACGATCGAGTAGTTCTTCACCAGGGCGTGGTTGAGCGCGGCGGACTGGATCTGACCGCCGGCGAAGCCGACCACCAGGATCCGACCCTCGAAGGCGACGCACTTGGTCGACCGCTGGTAGGTCTCGCCGCCCACCGGGTCGTAGACGACGTCGGCGCCCCGACCACCGGTCTCGGCCCTGACCACCTCGACGAAGTCCTCGTCCCGACGGTCCACCACCACGTCGGCGCCGAGCGCCCGGGCCACCGCGGCCTTCTCCGGACCGCCGACGACGCCGATCACCCGGGCGCCGGCCGCCTTGCCCAGCTGGACGGCGGCGCTGCCGACGCCGCCGGCCGCGGCGTGCACCAGCAGCGTCTCGCCCGCGCGCAGCCCGGCCCGCCGGTGCAGGCCGAACCAGCCGGTCTGGTATCCGATGTAGAGCGAGGCCGCCTCGGCGTCGTCGAGCTCCGCGGGCGCGGGGAACGTGGTCGCCGCGTCCAGCAGCGCGAACTCACCGAACCCGCCGAACGGGAGCACCGGGCCGCCGAGCACCCGGTCGCCGACGGTGAACCCGTCGACACCCTCGCCGAGCGCGACGACCTCGCCACACAGCTCGACGCCCGGGGTGAACGGGAGCTCCGGCCTGACCTGGTAAGCGCCACGGCACATCAGGACGTCCGGGAAGTTGGCCGGACAGGCCAGTACCCGCACCACGAGCTGCCCCGGACCCGGCTCCGGGTCGGCCACGTCGACGAGCCGCAGCACGTCGCGGGGCTCGCCGAGCTCGCCGACCCGCCATGCTCTCATCGGGATGCCCCCTGGTCCTCGAGTCGCCGCTGGAGCTTGTTCATGCCGTCGAGCCAGCGGTCGGTGTCGGCGGCGCGGTGTGCGTAGTAGCTGGCCACCTGGGGATGCGGCAGGACGAGGAACCGGTCGTCGTGCAGGGCCTGCCACATCGCCTCGGCGACGTCCTCGGGAGTGAGCGCCGCGTCGTGGCTGAGCAGTTCCTGCAGCGGCCCGGCCTTGTCGAGCATCCGGGTCCGCACACCCTGCGGGCAGATCGCCTGCACCACGACGCCGCGGTGCCGGTAGGTCGCCGACAGCCACTCGGCGAACGCCACGCAGGCGTGCTTGCTGACCGAGTACGTCGGACTCCCGAGCATCGTGAGCAGCCCGGCCGCCGACGCGGTCACCACGAACCGACCGGAGCCCCGATCGACCCAGCCGGGCAGCAGCAGTTGCGCGGCCCGCACGTGGGCCATGACGTTGACCTCGTGGCTGGCGGCCCAGTCCTCCTCGGTGGCCCGCAACCCGTCGCCACGGTCGATTCCGGCGTTGCCGATCCACACGTCGATGCCGCCCAGGTGGCCTCGGGCCGTCTCGACCAGCGCCGCGACGCCCTGTTCGGTGGCGGCGTCGCCGGGAGCGGGGTGGCCACCGATCTCCTCGGCGACCCGGTTGGCCGCCTCGGCGTCGAGGTCGTTGACGACGACCCGCGCGCCCTCGGCGGCGAGTCGGGTGGCCAGCGCACGGCCGATGCCGTGGCCGGCGCCGGTAACGACGACGCCCTTGTCCCGTACCGGCATCAGGCACCTCCGGTCAGGGTGACGCCGCCGTCGACCACCAGCAGTTGACCGGTCATCCAGGCGGCGTCCTCGGAGAGCAGGAACGCGACGACGCTGCCGACGTCATCGGGGACGCCGAGCCGTTTGAGCGGGTACGCCGCGGCCACCTGCTCCTCACGGCCCTCGTACAGGGCGGTGGCGAACCTGGTCTTCACCACGGCCGGGGCGACCGCGTTCACCCGGATGTCCGGGCCGAGCTCCACGGCGAGCTGCTGGGTGAGGTGGGTGAGCATCGCCTTGCTGGCCCCGTAGAAGCCGATGCCGGGCGCGGGCCGGACGCCGGCCACCGAGGAGACGTTGACGACGGCCCCGCCGTGCTCCTTCATCCAGCGCCGATGGGCCTGCTGCACCCAGGACAGGGCGGCGAGGCAGTTCACCTCGAAGATCTTGCGGGCCACGGCCAGGTCCAGCTCGACCATCGGGCCGTACGTGGGGTTGATGCCGGTGTTGTTGACCAGCAGGTCGACGCTGCCGAAGGTGTCGACCGCGCGGGCGACGACCTCGGCCTGGTGGTCGGCATCGTCGGCGTGGCCGGCGATGCCGAGCGCGTGCTCCGGGCCCAGCAGGGCGACGGCCTGGTCGAGCGCCTCCTGCCTGCGGGCGGTGACGACGACCTTGGCGCCTTCGGCGACCAGCCGCTCGGCGATGGCCAGGCCGATGCCCCGGCTGGCACCGGTGACGATCGCCGTTCGTCCGGTGAATCTCGTGGAGATCGCTGCGGCTTCGGACACGGGCCTCCCCTTCGGGGTTACTAAGCGCTTGCTTACGTTAGGCTCGGTGAAGTGTGCGACGCCACAGTGGCCGCCGTCAACAGGTCCGGCCCGCCGGCCTGCGCCCGGCGCCGTGGTATCAATGCCCGACCAGGCAGGACAGGACGGAGGCGCGTTGACCGACACCGCCGAGCACTCCCGCGCCGACGCGACCCGCGCCCGGCTGCTCGAGGCGGCCGTCAGCGCGTTCGCCGAGCGCGGCTTCCACGGCACGACGACGCGCGACATCGCCGCCGCGGCGGGGCTCAGCCCGGCCGCGCTCTACGTGCACCACAGATCCAAGGAGGAGCTGCTCTACCTGATCTCACGGTCGGGACACGACCACGTGCTGCGGCTGGTGCAGGACGCGATCGCGTCGTCCGACGACCCGGCCACGGCGCTGCGGCGGGTGGTCCACGCCTTCGTCGTCTCGCACGCCCGCGACCACACCCGTACCCGCGTGGTGAACTACGAGCTGGCCGCGCTCAGCCCCGAGCATCACGCCGAGATCCGCGCCCTGCGCCACCGCATCGAGCAGGCGTTCCGCCAGCTCGTGGAGGCAGGCGTCGCCGCCGGGGTCTTCGACGCCCCAGACCCGCGGATGGCGGGAGCGGCCCTGCTGTCCCTCGGCGTCGACCTCGGCCGGTGGTACCGCGACGACGGCGGCTGGAGCCCGGAATACATCGCGGGCCAGTACGCCGAGATGGCGCTGCGCATCGTCGGCGCCCGCTGAACGAGGAGCGCGCTCAACCGCCGTGTCCACGGACGTCGCCCACCGGGCGACGTCACGGTCAGAAGGCGATGCGGACCTTCAGCGCGGTCCGCTCGTCCATCGCCCGGTAGCCCTCGGGCACCCCGTCGAGGCCGACGGTGCGATCGAAGACCGGCGACGGGTCGATGGTGCCGTTCAGCACGTCCACGAGCAGCTCCGGGATGTACGCCCGGGCCGGGGCGACGCCACCACCGAGGGCCACGTTGCGGCCGAACATCTGACCGATGTCCACGCCGGCGCTGCCGCCGTGCGGCACCCCAACGTAGCCGACCGCGCCACCGTCGCGGGTGATCGAGATCGCCGTACGCATCGACTCCTCGGTGCCCACCGCCTCCAGCACCGCGTGCGCGCCCTGCCCCTTGGTCAGCTCCTTCACCGCCTCGATCGCCGCCTCGCCCCGCACGGCGACCACGTCGGTGGCGCCGAAGGAGCGGGCGATGTCGGTGCGGGCGGTGTGCCGGCCCAGCGCGATGATCTGCTCGGCGCCCAGCCGGCGGGCCGCCAGCACGCCGCAGAGCCCGACCGCACCGTCACCGACCACCGCGACGGTCGCGCCGGGGCGGACCCGGGCGGCCAGCGCGGCGTGGTGCCCGGTCGACATCACGTCGGAGAGCGCGAGCATCGCGGTGAGCAGCCGCTCGTCCCCGGCGGCCTCGGCCGGGAGCTTCACCAGCGTGCCGTCGGCGAACGGGACGCGCACCGCCTCGCCCTGCCCGCCGTCGGAGCCCTCGGAGCCCCAGAACCCGCCGTGCGGGCAGGAGGTGTGCAGCCCCTCGCGGCAGAAGTCGCAGACCCCGTCGGACCAGACGAACGGCGCCACCACCAGATCGCCGACGCGCACCGACGTCACGTCGGCGCCCGCGGACTCGACCACGCCGAGGAACTCGTGCCCGATCCGCTGGCCCGGCTGCCGGGCCGCCACCCCCCGGTACGCCCACAGGTCGCTGCCGCAGATGCAGGCGGTGAGCACCCGCACCACGGCGTCGGTGGACTGTCGGACGACGGCGTCCGGGACCTCCTCGACGCGGATGTCGTTCGGTCCGTGGATCACGGTGGCGCGCAAGCTGACCATCCTTCGGCAAGGCATCGGGTAGGGGTGTGCCGTCCGTTTCCGGCCCCGGCACCCGCCGACACGACGGTAGACCCGGCATCGCCGGGCGCCAACGCGTCGCGGTGGTGTGGTGGCGGGGGTCACGACGACGGACGACGCAAGGCCCGGCGGGCGAGAGCGGGATCCGACGCGGTGGGCAGCAGCGCCCGACAGTGGTTCGATGGGCGCCATGGCACATCCGGTCATCATGACCATCGACGACGACCCCGTGGTCTCCCGCGCGGTGGCCCGCGACGTGCGCCGCCGCTACGGCGACCGCTACCGCGTGGTCCGGGCGGACTCCGGCGCGGCGGCGCTGGACGCGCTGCGGGAGATCAAGCTGCGCGGCGAGCAGGTGGCGGTGCTCGTGGCCGACCACCGGATGCCCGGGATGACCGGCATCGAGTTCCTCGAGGCGGCGATGGACCTCTTCCCCGCCGCCCGCCGGGTGCTGCTCACCGCGTACGCGGACACCGACGCGGCGATCGACGCGATCAACCTGGTCGACCTCGACCACTACCTGCTCAAACCGTGGCACCCGCCGGAGGAGAAGCTCTACCCGGTGCTCGACGGGCTGCTCGACGCCTGGGCTGCCAGCCCCGACGCGGGCACCGACGAGGTCCGGGTGGTGGGCCACCGCTGGTCGGCACCCTCCTTCAAGGTCCGCGACTTTCTGGCCCGCAACCTGGTGCCGTACCGCTGGCTGCTGGCCGACGAGCCGGAGGGTGGACGGCTGCTCGCCGCCGCCGGGGCGAGCGAGGCGGACGTGCCGCTGGTGGTCACCGCGGACGGCAAGGCGCTGATCAGCCCCACCGAGGCGGAACTGGCCGCCCTGGTCGGGCTGACGGTGGCCCCGGCCGCCGACTTCTACGACCTGGTGGTGGTCGGGGGCGGGCCGGCCGGGCTGGGCGCCGCCGTCTACGGCGCGTCCGAGGGGCTGCGGACCGTGCTGGTGGAGCGGCGGGCGACCGGCGGCCAGGCGGGGCAGAGCAGCCGGATCGAGAACTACCTCGGCTTCCCGGACGGGGTCTCCGGCGCGCAGCTGACCGACCGGGCGCGCCGGCAGGCGGTGAAGTTCGGCGCCGAGCTGATCAGCACCCGCGAGGTGGTCGGCCTGACCGACACCGGGTCGACGCGGCTGCTGCGGTTCGCCGACGGCGGCGAGATCGCCGCGCACACCGTGGTGCTGGCCACCGGGGTCTCCTACCGGCTGCTGGACGCGCCGGGCCTGGCCGAGCTGACCGGGCGGGGCGTCTTCTACGGTTCCACCGCCACCGAGGCGCCCAGCTGCGTCGACCAGGAGGTCTACGTCGTCGGCGGAGCCAACTCCGCCGGCCAGGCGGCGATGCACTTCGCCCGGTACGCCACCCGGGTGCACGTGCTGATCCGGGGCGCCGATCTGACCGCCTCCATGTCGCACTACCTGATCGAGCAGTTGGAGCAGAACGACCGGATCGAGGTGCACCCGCACACCGTCGTCGCGGGCGGGTCGGGCGGGGAGCACCTCGAACGGCTCACCCTCTGCGACACCCGCACCGGGCAGGCCCGCACCGTGGACGCGTCCTGGCTGTTCATCTTCATCGGCGCCGAACCGCGCACCGACTGGCTGGACGGGGTGCTGGTCCGCGACCGGCGGGGCTTCGTGGTGACCGGGCCGGACCTGGTCAGCGAGGGCCGGCGGCCGCCGGCCTGGACGCTCCCCCGCGACCCGTACCACCTGGAGACCAGCCTGCCCGGGGTGTTCGCCGCCGGCGACGTACGGGCCGAGTCGGTCAAGCGGGTCGCCTCCGCCGTCGGCGAGGGGGCGATGGCCGTCTCGCTGGTGCACCGCTACCTGGAGGCACAGTGAGTACGGACCGTCTGACCCCCGCCGGGCTACGCACCCTGTTCCTCTTCTCGGCGCTCGACGACGGGCAGCTGGACTGGCTCGCCGAGCACGGGCGGGTCGAGCGGCGCGCCGCCGGCACCGTGGTCTACGCCGAGGGTGAGGAGGCGACCTGCTTCGTCGTCCTGCTGCGCGGCACGGTGGCGATGAGCCGGCGGGTACGCGGCGACGACGTCGAGGTCAACCGCACCGACCAGCGCGGCGTGTACGGCGGCGCCACCCAGGCGTACCTGGGCGAGCAGGTCGAGCAGGTCTACCGCAACACCCTGCGCGCGATCGACGAGGCCGACTTCTTCGTGCTGCCGGCGGAGACCTTCGCCGACGCGGTGCGGTCCTGGTTCCCGATGGCCATGCACCTGCTGGAGGGGCTCTTCTTCGGCATGCGCGACAGCCAGACCATCGTCGGCGAGCGGGAACGGCTGCTGGCGCTGGGCTCGCTGTCGGCGGGCCTGACCCACGAGCTGAACAACCCGGCGGCCGCCGCGGTGCGGGCCACCTCGGTGCTGCGGGACCGGGTCGCCGGGATGCGGCACAAGCTGGCGATGATCGCCGACGGGCGGTTGGACGGGCGGGCCCTGCACCGGCTGGTCGAGTTGCAGGAGGAGGCGGTCGCCCGGGTCGCGACGGCGCCGGAGCTCTCCGCGATGGCCGCCTCGGACGCCGAGGACGAGCTGGCCGACTGGCTCGACGACCGGGGGGTCGAGGGTGGCTGGGAGCTGGCCCCCACGCTGGTCGGCGGGGGCCTCGACGTGGCCTGGCTGACCCGGGTCGGCGAGGCGGTCGGCCCGGCCGACCTGGCGTCGGCGGTGCGCTGGCTCAGCTACACCGTCGAGACCGAGCTGCTGATGCGGGAGATCGACGAGGCGGTCACCCGGATCTCCGGGCTGGTCGGCGCGGCCAAGCAGTACTCCCAGCTGGACCGGGCGCCGCACCAGGTGGTCGACGTGCACGAGCTGCTCGACGCGACGCTGGTGATGTTCAGGGCGAAGATCCCCGCCGGGGTGCGGCTGGTCCGGGAGTACGACCGGAGCGTGCCGCCCGTCCCGGCGTACGCCGCCGAGCTGAACCAGGTCTGGACCAACCTGATCGACAACGCCCTCGCCGCGGTGGGCGAGGCGGGCACGGTGACGGTGCGCACCGGGGTGGCCGGCGAGCAGCTCGCGGTGGAGGTCCACGACACCGGCCCGGGTATCCCGGCCGACGTGCGCCCCCGCATCTTCGAACCGTTCTTCACCACCAAGCCGGTCGGCGCGGGCACCGGCCTCGGGCTGGACATCTCGTACCGGATCGTGGTCCACAAGCACCACGGCGACATCCGGGTGGAGTCGGTGCCCGGCGCCACCACCTTCCGGGTGCTGCTGCCGCTGCGGGAGCAGGCGGCGGTGCCCGGGGTGGGGTGAGCCGGCCCGCCGGTCAGCGCAGGCCGGCGGCGATGGCGTCGACGAGCAGAGCGCCGAGGATCCGCGCCACGGTGGCCCGGGCGCCCGGCACGTCGAGCCCCATCGCGTCGCGCATCATCAACCACGCCGACGAGGTGCTCGCCACGGTCAGGGCGTCCAGCAGCCGGTCCCGCTCCGGTCCCGCGTGCGCCAGCTCCGGGCCGAACACCTTCTCGATCTCGGCGCGTACCCGGGCGATGTTGCCCTCGCGGTTGCGCCGCAACTGGGGTGAGAAGGGCTCGCGCAGGGCGGACGCGCGGGCGGTGGGCGCCAGCGCCTCCAGCATCCGGGCGCGCTGGGCGCAGAACTCGCCGATCCGCAGGGTCAGCGGCAGGTCCGGCGGGATCGGGCGGAACAGCGCCTCCTGCCGCTCGCTGACCCGCCGCCCGGTGGCGGCGAACAGGGTCTCCATGTCCTTGAAGTTGGTCCACAGCGTGCGCAGCGACACCCCGGCCCGGGCGGCGATGGCCTCCCCGGTGGGCTTGAGGTTCCCCTCGTCGATCAGCGCCAGGTGCGCGTCAACGATGGCGCTGCGGGTCCGCTCGGCCCGCGCCGCGCGCCCGTCCACCCGCGCCGGCACCTCGGCGTCCACGTCGATCATGTGAAGTCCCCCGTCGGTACGGCCGGCCGTTGCGGAGAAACCGCGTCGGAAGTGTATCGACGCCCGCCGGTGGGCGACCCGCGCCCGTCGGTACGTCCGGGCCCGCGGGCCGCCCCATCGCTGCGGCGGCCCGCTGCCCGTGCCGCGAGGTCACGTCGTCGGGATCGCGTCCGCCGGCGGCGTGCTCGGGGCCTCGGTGAACTCCTTCACCGCACCGTCACCGTCGTCGGTGGTCCAGGTCGGACCGAAGTAGCTCTGTACGCCGTTGGTGACCTTGTTCATCCGGACGCCGCTGTAGCCGGCGTGCACGTCGTCGGCGTACCGGAAGGGGGTCAGGCCGGGCCCGGAGAAGCCGCCCTTGCGCACCGCCTCGACCAGTTTCTCCCGGGTGAGGTCCTTGCCGGCCGCCTGCAACGCCTGCACGAAGGTGTACGCCATCGAGTAGCCGTACACGGCGTTGCCGTCGATCGGGTTGGCCGCGTTGTACTGCTGGTGGATCTTGGTGAACTCCTGGATCCACGGGTTGCCCGCGTCGTTCGCCATCGGCAGGTAGTTGTCGGCGATCATGCCCTCCAGGATCACCTTCTTGTCCCCGAGCTGCTTGGACAACGTGGTGTAGTCGGCGCCCACGTTGGACACCACCCACTGCGCCTTGAACCCCTGGCCGGCGGCCTGGCCCATGGCCAGCGCGGTGAAGCCGGGGATGCTGGCGGAGATCACCACCTGGCAGCCGGCCGCCTTCAGGGCCCCGATCGCCGGGCCGACCTGCTGGTTGGTGGTGGTGTAGGTCTGCTTGGCCGCCACCGGCCCGAGGACCTTCTCGACGCCGGCGAGGGAGTCGCGGCCGAAGTCGTCGTTCTGCCCGAAGTGGCACACCTTCGCGCCGGGGAACTGCTGCTTGACGAAGGTGGCGAGGATCTTGCCCTCGACCGTGTAGTCGGGCTGCCAACCGAAGGTGGTCGGGTACTTGTCGGGCTGGTTCCAGTTGCGGCTGCCGGAGGAGACGAACAGGTCGGGCACCTTCTGCGCCTTGACGAACTCCAGCACGTTGGTGTGGGTGGGCGTGCCGAGCCCGCCGAGCAGCGCGAAGACCTTGTCCTGCAGGACGAGCTTGCGGACCACGTTGTCGGTGTTCGCGGGGTTGTAGCCGTCGTCCATCACCTTGTAGACGATCTTCCGGCCGTTCACCCCGCCCTTGCTGTTCACGTGCTCGAAGTACGCCTTGGTGGCGGCGGAGATCCGGGAGTAGCCGGGGGCGGCGGGGCCGGTGAGCGGCTGGTGGGTGCCGACGAGCAACTCGGTGTCGGTGACCCCCGGGACGTTCTCGGCCGCCTGCTGCTCGTCGTCGGCGCAGGCCGACGCGCCGACCAGCAGGGCGAGGGCGGTGGCGGCCGCGAGAGCGCGGCGTGCGGTGGGATGCATGGTTCTCCATTCCGGTACGACGGGTGCGAACGGGTGGGCGGAACCGGGTGGGTCAGCGGCGCGGGGACCGGCGACCCGGCGCGAGGCGTGCGGTGAGCGTGCGGGCGGCGCCCTGCAGGCCCCCCGGGGCCACGAGCATGACGACGATGAGGATCAGACCGAACACGGCGAGGGCGAGGTTGCCCTCCAGCCGCTGGGCCAGGCCCGACGGCAGGGTGAAGGTGTCGGTGACGAGGCTCGGCAGGTCCTGCAGCGCGACCAGCAGGACGGCTCCCCAGACCGCCCCGGCGAGGCTGCCCAGGCCGCCGATGACGATCGCCATCAGCAGGAACAGGGACAGGTCGAGGGAGAACTTGCCCGGCGCGACGGTGCCGGTGAGCACGGCGTACACGCCCCCGCCCAGGCCGGCGCAGGCGGCGCTGACCACGAAGGCGAGCACCTGGTTGCGGGCCACGTGCAGGCCGGCGAGCCGGGCGGCCACCTCGTCGTCGCGGACGGCGCGCAGCGACCGGCCGAACCGGCTGCGCACCAGGTTCGCCATCAGCACCATCGTCACCAGCGCGGCGAGCAGCGCGATCCAGGCGAGCCAGCGCTCCGGCTGGAAGTACGCGCCGAGGAACGCCGGCGGCGTCTCGGCCGGGAAGCGCAGGCCCTGTTCCCCGTTGAACACGTCGGTGAAGATCGTGGTGATCGCCGGGACCAGCGTGGCGACGGCGAGGGTGACACCGGCCAGGTACGGTCCACGCAGCCGGGCGGCGGCCAGCCCGATGACCAGTCCCGCCGCCGCGGTCACCACGGCGGCGAGCAGCAGGGACAGCGGCAGGATCCACCGGCCCTGCACGCTCCGCTCCTCGAAGCCCTGCTGCACCAGGGCGACCGTGTACGCGCCGGTGGCCATCAGCGCCCCGTGCCCGAGGGAGAGCTGGCCGTTGAGTCCGACCAGGACGGTGTAGCCGGCGGTCACGCAGAGGAACGCGCAGACCCGCGCCACCTGGAGGTTCTGGTACGGCGGCAGCTGGTTGGTGACCAGCACGACCGCGGTGCCGGCGAGCACCGCCACGACCAGGTGACGCAGCAGGGTCGACCCCTGGCCGGCGGCGTGCGGCGGGCCGGGCAGCAGCCGGCGCAGCGGGGACCGGGCCGGCCGCGGCGGGACGGTGGGCGCATCGGGGCGGGTGGTGGTCACACGTGCCTCGCTCTCACGCCGGAGAAGAGCCCTCCGGGCCGGACCAGCAGGACCGCCAGCAGCAGGACGAGGATCGCCAGTGGCGTGGTGTCGGGGCCGAGGTAGCCGGTGACGTACGACAGGATCAGCCCGACGAGCAGGCCACCGACCACCGCGCCGGCCGGGCTGTCCAGGCCGCCGACCACGGCGGCGGTGAACGCCACGACGAAGACCAGGTCCATCGCGTGCGGGTGCAGTCCCAGCCCGGTGGGGACGACCAGCATTCCCGCGAGGGCGCCGACCGCGCCGGCCAGCGCCCAGCCGACGGTGAGCATCCGGGACACGTTGACGCCGAGCAGCCGGGAGACCTCCGGCGCGAAGGCGGAGGCCCGCATCCGCAGCCCGATCGGCGTCCGGGTGAACAGCAGCGCGAGCAGGACCACGACCACGATGGCCGCGCCGAGGACCCACAGGTCGTACGGGGACATCGCGGCGACCCCGCCGACGGAGAGCGCATCGGTGTCGAAGGGTGCGGCCGCCGGCCGGTACTCGTTGCCGAAGACGATGCCGAGCACCGCCTGGATCAGCAGCACCAGGCCGAGGGCGACGATGACGTCGTTGAGCGGGTTGGCGTGGCCGACGAAGCGCATCAGCACCCGTTCGACCAGCGCGCCCAGCGCGAGCCCGGCGAGGACGGCCGCGCCGAGGCCGAGCCAGTACGAGCCGGTGGCGGTCACGACGGCGTAGCCGACGTAGGCCGTCGCCACCGCCATCGCGCCCTGCGCGAAGTTGACCAGACGGGCCGCCCGCCAGATGAGCACGAGGGCGAGGGCGAACGCCGCGTAGACGGCGCCGGTGGACAGTCCGTCGAAGGTGAGGAACAAGAACCGGTCCAACGTGGATCCTTCCTACTCCGGCGGGTCAGAACCCCAGGTACGCGTGGCGGAGCTGCTCGTCGTCGCGCAGCCGCTCCGCCGGGGTGGCCATGACGATCCGGCCCAGGGACATGACCACGCCCTGGTCGGCGATCCGCAGGGCGCTGCGCACGTTCTGCTCGACCAGCAGGACGGTCAGCCCGCTGTCGGTGCAGAGCTGACGCAGCAGCGCCATGATCTGGGCGGTCACCCGGGGAGCGAGCCCGAGGGACGGTTCGTCGAGCAGGAGCAGCCGGGGGCGGGCGATCAGCGCCCGGCCCAGGGCGAGCATCTGCCGTTCCCCGCCGGAGAGCTGGTGCCCGGCGTGTCGTCGGCGCCGGGCCAGCGGCTCGAAGAGCTGGTACACCTCGTCCTGGGCCCGCCGGGCGTCGGCCCGGTCCCGGCGCCACAGCCCGCCGAGGCGCAGGTTCTCCTCGACGGTCAGTTCGGCGACGACGCCGCGGCCTTCCGGCACGTGCGCCAGACCGCGCCGCACGAGGTGTTCGACGCGGACGCCCCGCAGGTCGGCGCCGTCGAAGCGGATCCGGCCGGCGGTCGGTCGGAGCAGGCCGGACAGCGTGCGCAGCAGGGTGGTCTTGCCGGCGCCGTTGGCCCCGAGCACGGCGGTGACGGTGCCGGCGGGCACCTCGAGGGTGACCTCGTGCAGCACGGGCACCGGGCCGTAGCCGGAGCTGAGCTGGTCGACCTCCAGCAGGGCGCTCACGACCCGGCTCCCGCTCCGCCGGCCTCGGCCGGCACCTCGGCGCCGAGGTACGCCTCGGCCACCAGCGGGTCGTCGCGCACCTGCTCGGGGCTGCCGGCGGCGATGACCCGGCCGAAGTCCAGCACCACGATCTCGTGGCAGACGGACATCACCAGGTCCATGTGGTGCTCGACGAGCATGATCGAGCAGGCGCCGCCGGCCCGGGCGGGCAGCGCCGTGACGAGGTCGGCCAGCTCGGTGATGTCCTCGGCGCCGAGGCCACCGGCCGGTTCGTCGAGCAGGAGCAGCCGGGGCCGGGCGATCAGGGCGCGCGCGAGGGCGACCCGCTTGCGCACCGCATACGGCAGGGTGGCCGGGCTCGCCGCGGCGTGCTGCGCGACGCCCAGCTCGGCCAGCAGGTCGAGGGCCTCGTCCCGGAGCCGCCGTTCGTCCCGGTCGCTGCGGGGCAGTCCGAACAGGGCGGTGGCGAAGCCGGCCCGGGCGGCGTGGCTGGCGCCGGCGACAACGTTCTCGACGACGGTGAGGCCGGGGAAGAGGCCGACGCCTTGGAGGGTGCGGGCGATGCCCAGCCCGGTGAGCCGGTGCGGGCGCGGCCGGAACGGCTGGCCGTCCAGGGTGAGCGAGCCGCTGGTCGGCGGGACGAAGCCGCAGACCACATTGAACAGGGTGGTCTTGCCGGCGCCGTTGGGGCCGATCACCCCGACGATGCGGCCGGGTGGCACCCGCAGCGAGACGTCGTCGAGGGCGACCAGCCCGCCGAACCGCACGCCGACGTGGTGCAGGGCCAGGTCGATGCCGTCGGTACGGGCTTCGGAGGGCGGTGGGCTCATCTTCACCTCGGCAAGGACGCGGCGGCGGGGGATGCGCAGAGCGACTCGGGCGAAGCATGGGACTGGTTATGACACCGGCAGTGTACTTTTCGAACGTCGTTCGTCAATATCATCGTTACCGCGTCGCAACGTACTCCTGGTCAGGAGCCTGGCGGCGACTCGGCGCGCGATGGCTCTTGCACTCGCTGTGCATGATTCGCGCCGCGCGGCTGTGGGGTCGCCGGCTCCGCGCCGCGCTGACCGGGCGCCAGGATCCGCCGCGGCACCTCCACCAGCATCGTCTCGATCTGCGCGTCGGTGACGCCGCGTTCACGGACGTACGGCAGCACCTCGGCGCCGATGTGCAGGTAGTGCCACTGGGGCAGGAAGGGCAGCACCGCCGGGTCGATCCAGTCGAGATGGCAGGAGGCGTCCTGGGACAGCACCATGCTGCCGGCGTAGCCGCGCCGGCACATCTCGACGAGGGTGTCGGCGCGCGCCTCGAACGTGGTGGCCAGGTTGATCCCGAAGCGGTCCATGCCGAGGACGAACCCCGCGTCGGCCAGTTCGGCGAGGTGGTCGCAGTCGGTGGTGTCGCCACTGTGGCCCAGCACCACCCGGCCCGGGTCGACACCCTCGGAGTCGCAGAGCACCCGCTTGACCGCCAGCCCGGTGCGCGACCCGGGATGGGTGTGCACGGTGATCGGCGTACCGGTGCGGTGGTGGGCCCGGGCGACGGCCCGCATCACCCGCTCGACCCCCGGCGTCAGGCCCGGCTCGTCGATCGCGCACTTGAGCATGCCGGCGCGCACGCCGGTGCCGGCGATGCCCTCGGTGATGTCGGCGACGAACATGTCCACCATCGGGTCGGGCAGCTCCACGCCGAGCGCCGCGTTGAGGGCCGGGCCGCGGTGGTGGAAGTAGAAGGGCACGCTGTCGTACGTGTAGACGCCGGTGGCGACGACGATGTTCAGCTCGGGGACCTGGTCGGCGATCCGCTGGATCCGCGGGATGTAGCGACCCAGGCCGACCACCGTCGGGTCCACGATGGTCCGGACGCCCTGGGCGGCGAGCGCGCGCAGCTTCCGCACCGCGTCCGCGACCCGGTCCTCCTCGCTCCCCCACTCCTGCGGGTAGTTCTGCTGCACGTCCGCGGTGAGGGTGAAAATGTGCTCGTGCAGGTAGGTGCGGCCCAGCTCGGCGCTGTCGACCGGCCCGCGCACGGTGGCCACCTGGCCCATCAGCTCAGCTCCCCCTTCAGCTCCCGCTTGAGCAGCTTTCCGGTCGGCCCCTTGGGCAACTCCTCGACGATCCGCACCTGCCGCGGATACTTGTACGCGGCCAGCCGCTCCCGGCAGTACCCGATGATCTCCTCCGGGGTGACCTCCGCGCCCGGCCGGACGCTGAGCACCGCCACGACCTCCTCGCCCAGCTTCTCGTCGGGCCGGCCGATCACCGCGGCCTCGACCACCGCCGGGTGGGCGTAGAGCACCTCCTCGACCTCCCGGGGGTAGACGTTGAAGCCGCCCCGGATGATCATGTCCTTCTTCCGGTCCACGATGAACAGGTAGCCGTCCTCGTCGGCGTACGCCAGGTCGCCGGTGTGGAACCAGCCGCCGCGGAACGCCTCGGCGGTGGCCTCCGGGTTCTTGTAGTAGCCCTTCATCACGTTGTGGCCGCGCACCACGATCTCGCCGACGTGCTCGGGCCCGGGCGGCAGGGGCCGGTCGAGGTCGTCGACGATCCGGGTCTCCACGCCCCAGATCGGCTTGCCGATGGAGAGCACCTTGCGCTGCGCGGCGCTGATGTTGAACGTGGTGGTGCTGGCCGTCTCGGAGAGGCCGTACCCCTCCAGCACGACCACGCCGGGGAACTTCTCCTCGAAGGCCCGGATGACCTCGCCGGGGATGGCCGCACCGCCGGAGACGCCGACCCGCAGCGAGGAGAGGTTCCGGCCGGTGAGGTCGGCCTGGTTGAGCGCGAAGTACATGGTGGGCACGCCGGAGAAGATGGTGCAGCGGTGCCGCTCGACGGCGTCGAGAACCGGCCCCACCTCGAAGCGCGGCACGAGCACCACGGTGCCGCCGTAGCGGACGGCGACGTTGAGCACGCTGGAGAGGCCGAAGACGTGGAACAGCGGCAGCACGGCCAGGCCGATGTCGTCGTCGCGGAAGCCGAACAGCTCGCCCCCGACGGTGCAGTTCATGTAGAGCTGGAAGTGGGTCAGCTCGGCGCCCTTGGGCCGGCCGGTCGTGCCGCTGGTGTAGAGCAGCACCGCGGTGTCGTCGGCGTTGGTCGGGGCGATCTCACCGGTGTCGGCGGCCGCGTACAGCTCGTCGAAGTGCCGGGTGCCGTCCGGCCGCTGGTCGCTGCCGGGCAGGTTCACCACGTACGTGGTGACGCCGTCGACCTCGGCGGCCCCCTTGACGGCCTCGTCGGCGAAGAGCTCGAAGGTGACCAGGACCCGGGTGTCGGAGTCGGCCAGGTGGTAGGCGATCTCACCGGCGCGCAGCAGCGGGTTGAGCGGGACCATCACCAGGCCCGCCTTGAGGATCGCGAAGTAGCTGAAGAGGAACTGCGGCACGTTGGGCAGCTGCACCGCCACCTTGTCGCCGGGGCGCAGACCCGCGGCGAGCAGGGCGGCGGCCACCCGGCCGGAGATCTCGTCGACCTGGGCGTAGCTGAACGTCAGGTCACCGAGGTGGCACAGCGGCTTGTCCGGGTGGGCCCGGCGGGGCTCCCGGAGGATGGTGGCGAGGTTGAAGCTCATCCTGCTCCTCCTGTGTGGCGACTCCCGCGCCGACGAAGCGACGCATAGATCGACGTGACAGCCTCTCTACCCCCGGGTCCACCTGGCGTCAAGGCATCACGAGACCGCCGTCGACCGGCACGGTGACCCCGGTGACGTACGACGAGGCGTCGCTGGCCAGCCAGACCAGGGTGGCGGCGAGCTCCTCGTGCTCGCCGAGCCGCCCGGCCGGGGCCAGCGCCTTGACCATCTCGAAGGTGCTCTGCTCGAGCTGGTCGCTCATCTCCGAGGCGAAGAAGCCGGGGGCGAGGCAGTTGACCCGGATGCCCTTGCGGCCGGTCCACTGGGCGGCCAGGTCGCGGGTCAGGCCGATCAGGCCGGCCTTGCTGGCGGCGTACGCGGCCTGCGGGATGCCGCCGGGGCGGAGCCCGATGACGCTGGAGATGTTGACGATCGCGCCGCCGTGCTTCGCCGCCCGGGCGAAGGCCTGGGCCATCCAGTAGCAGCCCATCAGGTTGACGTCGACCACCGAGCGGAACTGCTCCGGCGTCTCCCGGGTGGCGGGCACCGCGGTCCCGACGCCGGCGTTGTTGACCAGCACGTCGACCCGGCCGAACGTCTCGATCGCGGTGGCGATCAGGGCGTCGCAGTCCTCGGGGCGGCTGACGTCGGTGGCGCGGGCGGCGTACCGGCGGCCGGCGGCCTCGACCAGCGCGCCGGTCTCCGACAGCCGGTCGGCGCGGCGGGCGCCGAGCACCACGTCGGCGCCGGCCTCGGCGAGGGCGCGGGCGAAGGACACCCCCAGGCCGGACGAGGCGCCGGTGACCACGGCGACCTTCCCGTCGAGGCGGAACCGGTCCATCACGCTCACCCTGGGACTCCTCACGTCCGTCCTACCGCACACCTGGACGCCGTACCGACCAGCCGGTATGTTCGGCGTCCGGCGACGGTAGCGAGCCGCCGACCGGCCCGTCAATGGGGAGGCAGCCATGGACTTCGAACCGACCGCCAAGGCCACCGAGCACCTGAAGCGGCTCCAGGAGTTCATGGACGAGCACGTCTACCCGGCCGAGCCGGTCTACGCCGCCCAGCGCGCCGAGCTCACCGCCGCCGGCCACCGCCACCAGCTCCCCGCCGTGGTCGAGGAACTCAAGGCCGAGGCCCGCCGCCGGGGGCTGTGGAACCTCTTCCTGCCCGCGATCTCCGGGCTGTCCAACCTGGAGTACGCCCCGCTGGCCGAGCTGACCGGCCGGTCCATCGAGCTCGCCCCCGAGGCGATCAACTGCGCGGCACCGGACACCGGCAACATGGAGATCCTGCACATGTTCGGCACCCCGGAGCACCAGGAGCGCTGGCTGCGCCCGCTGCTCGACGGGGAGATCCGCTCGGCGTTCGCGATGACCGAGCCGGACGTCGCCTCCAGCGACGCCACCAACATCTCCACCCGGATCGAACGCGACGGCGACTCGTACGTCATCAACGGCCGCAAGTGGTGGACCACCGGCATCGCCGACCCGCGCTGCCGGATCATGATCGTGATGGGCAAGACCGATCCCACGGCCGACACCCACCGGCAGCAGTCGATGATCCTGGTGCCGGTGGACACCCCCGGCGTCGAGGTGGTGCGCTCGCTGCCCGTCTTCGGCTACCACGACCAGCACGGCCACGGTGAGGTCGTGTTCACCGACGTCCGGGTGCCGGCGTCGCACCTGCTCGGCGAGGAGGGCGGCGGGTTCGCCCTCGCCCAGGCCCGGCTCGGCCCCGGCCGCATCCACCACTGCATGCGCGCCATCGGGCTGGCCGAGCGGGCGCTGAGCCTGATGGTGCACCGCGCCACCACCCGGGTCGCCTTCGGTCAGGAACTGGCCCGGCAGGGCGTGGTGCAGCAGCAGATCGCCGAGTCGCGGATGGCCATCGAGCAGGCCCGGTTGCTCACCCTCAAGGCGGCCTGGATGATCGACCGGTACGGCGCCAAGGCCGCCCGGACCGAGATCGCCGCGATCAAGGTGATCGCGCCCCGGGTGGCGCTGGAGGTCCTCGACCGGGCCATCCAGGTGCACGGTGGAGCCGGCGTCTCCGACGACGTTCCCCTGGCCTCGATGTACGCCGGCGCCCGTACCCTGCGCATCGCCGACGGCCCGGACGAGGTGCACGTCCGCGACGTGGCCCGCCGCGAGATCCGCCGACAGCTGGAGTCGCGGTGACCGTGGCGGCCACCGGCCGGCGACGGGCGCCGCGCGGCTCCGCCCGGCAGAGCATCGTCGCCGCCGCGACCGAGCTGTTCGCCCGCCGCGGCTACGAGGCGACCAGCGTGCAGGAGATCGTCGCGGCGGCGGAGGTCACCAAGGGCGCCCTGTACCACTGGTTCGGGTCGAAGTCGGAGCTGCTCACCAGCATCTACCGGGAGCTGCTCGCCGAGCAGACCGCCCGGCTGCGGGCGATCGCCGACGGTCCCGGGCCGGTCGAGGAGCGGCTGCGCGACGCGGCCCTCGACGTGGTGACGCACACCGCGGCGCACCTCGCCGAGCTGACCGTATGGGCGCGGTCGGCGCACCTGCTCGACGACGAGCAGGCCGAGGCGACCCGCCGGGAACGGCGCCGCTACCACGACCTGTTTCGTGACCTGGTACGCGAGGGGCAGGCCACCGGCGCGGTCCGCGCCGACGTCTCCGCCACGGTGATCACCCATGCCTTCCTCAGCGCCCTGGGCAACACCCACACCTGGTTCCACCCGGACGGGCCGCTGACCTTCGAGGAGGTCGGCCGGCAGTTGGTGGCCCTCTTCGTCGGCGGCCTGCGCGCCCCCGACGGCCCCGCCGACGGCGGCCACGCCTGAGCGTCGCCAACTTCCCCCGGGGCCATCCAGGCATCGACGTGTTGCGAAGAGGTTAACCACGCTCTAGCCTCTGTGGGAGCGCTCCCGAATCTCGACCGGACGTCGACGGCGAGGTCGCGACCGCCCGCGGGCGCCGTACGGATCAGTGGCGAGGGATGGGCACCACCCCACGTGATCCAGCGACGCGGGTGCGACCACCCCCAGCCACCCGCGGAGAATGAGACGGTCCCATGACGAAGATCCCCCGCCCGGCGCGGCGGCACCTGCTCGCGGTCACCGCCGCCGCCCTCACCCTCGGCGCCTCGGCGCTCCTGCCGCTCGCGAACGCCTCGGCGGCGACCGGCTGCACCGTCGGATGGTCCACCAGTTCCTGGACGGGTGGGTTCACCGCCAACATCACCATCACCAACCTCGGGGATGCGGTCACCGGCTGGACCCTCGGCTTCCGCTTCCCCGACGCCGGCCAGCGGGTCGGCCAGGGCTGGTCCGCGACGTACCAGCAGAGTGGTCAGGACGTCACCGCGCGCAACGTGGACTACAACGGCTCACTGGCCACCGGCGCCAGCACCACGATCGGCTTCACCGGCACCTGGACCACCGCCAACCCGGCGCCCACCTCGTTCACCCTCAACGGGACGACCTGCACCGGCGGCACGACGCCGACGACGCCACCCCCGAGCACCACTCCCCCGACCACTCCACCGCCCACCACGCCGCCGCCCACCACCCCGCCGCCGACCGGTACGACGCCGGTGGCGATCAACGGGCAGTTGCGGGTCTGCGGGGTCAACCTCTGCAACCAGTACGGCAGGCCCATCCAGCTACGCGGCATGAGCACCCACGGCCTGCAGTGGTTCGCCCAGTGCTACAACGACGCGTCGTTGGACGCGCTCGCCACGGACTGGCGCGCCGACCTGCTGCGGATCGCGATGTACGTGCAGGAGCAGGGCTACGAGACCGACCCCACGGGCTTCACCAACCGGGTGAACAGCCTCGTCGACGAGGCCGGCGAGCGGGGCATGTACGCCCTGATCGACTTCCACACGCTGACCCCGGGCGACCCGACGTACAACCTGGAGCGTGCCAAGACCTTCTTCGCCGCCGTGTCGGCCCGAAACGCCGGCAGGAACAACGTGATCTACGAGATCGCCAACGAGCCGAACGGCGTGAGCTGGCAGACCATCAAGAACTACGCCGAGCAGGTCATCCCGGTGATCCGCGCCAACGACCCGGACGCGGTGGTCGTCGTCGGCACCCGCGGCTGGTCCTCGCTCGGGGTGTCGGAGGGTGGCAACTCCACCGAGGTGATCAACAACCCGGTCAACGCCGGCAACGTCATGTACACGTTCCACTTCTACGCGGCCTCGCACAAGGACGCGTACCGGGCCGAGGTGGAGCGGGCCGCCGCCCGGCTGCCGCTCTTCGTCACCGAGTTCGGCACGGTCACGTACACCGGCGGCGGTGCGTTCGACAGCGCCAGCAGCACCGCCTGGCTGGACCTGCTGGACCGGCTGAAGATCAGCTACGCCAACTGGACGTACTCCGACGCCAACGAGAGCAGCGCCGCGTTCCGACCCGGCACCTGCTACGGCGGGACGTACGCCGGCACCGGCGTGCTGACCGAGTCCGGGAACTTCCTGCGCAACCGGATCCGCACCCCGGACACCTTCCCGACCAGCTGACCCCGGTCACCACCGCGGTGGCGCCCCGTCCCGGCCCCGGGACGGGGCGCCACCGCGTCCGGCTTCCTCGGTTCGAACTTTCGTCTCATTGAGAGAAAGTCGAGTCCGAACAGGCGAAAGGTATGGACGTATCGACGTGAAGCTTGTTAGCGTCGGCCGCGTGCCGACGTGTCGAGCCACCGGCACGGCACACCGGCCCTCGGCGGCCGGCAGGCCCTGACCGCACCGTCCACTCTCCACCACCCAGCTCCCTCACCCGTCGCCCGGCGCAGCCGCGACGCACCGCCGGCCCGCGGTCGCCGCGTCCCCGGCGACGGGCGGTTCCCCCACGCCCGGACACCGTCCGGAAGGGAGCCACCGCGCCGACCGGTACGGACCAGGTCGTCCTGATGCCCACCGCGTAGATCGACGGAAGGAGTCATCATGTGTTACGGATACGACGGGGCGGGCGCGCTACGCCAGTCCGTCATCGACCGACGCAGCGTGTTGCGCGGTTCCCTGGCCACGCTCGCCGGTGTCGGGCTCGCCTCGGGCCTCGGCGCGACCGGTGCCCAGGCGACCGCCCGTCCCACCGGGCAGCGGCACGTGCCCCCGGGCCTGATCAGCATTCAGCTGTGGACGATGCGCGACGCACTCTGGGGCGCGCCGGGGTACGACGCCACCCTCACCCACCTCGCCCAGATCGGCTATCCGCGCGTGGAGCTGGCGCTCGGATACTTCGGGCGTACCGCCGCGCAGCTGCGGCAGTTCCTGGACGGCATCGGCATCAAGCCGACGTCCAGCCACGACGGGATCAGCGGAGACGCCGCCGGCTTGGCGCAGAAGGTCGAGAACGCGGTCACCCTGGGCCAGTCGTTCATGGTGGTGCCGTACCTCAACTCGAACCGCGAGGACGACTGGAAGCGCTGGGCGGAACAGATGAACGTCGAGGCCGCCGCGGCGGCCGCGGCCGGCCTGCGCTACGGCTACCACAACCACGCCCACGAGTTCACCATCGACCTCGGCGGCGGCAAGCGCCCGTGGGACGTCCTGACCTCGGAGCTCGATCCCCGGCTCGTCCACCTGGAGATCGACCTCTACTGGGCCGTCACCGGCGGCATCAACTCCGGTGACGGGGTCGCCGACCCGGAGGGCTTCGCGATCGACGTCATCCGGTCCGCGCCGCAGCGGGTCCTGCAGTACCACGTCAAGGACCGGCACGAGGCGGACGGCGACATGGCCGACCTGGGCACCGGGATGATCGATTTCGCCCGGATCTTCCGGGCGCACCGGGTGCTCGAGTACATCGTCGAGAACGACACCCCCGACCTGACGCCCCAGCAGACCGCCGAGGTCGGCTACCGCTACCTGCGCAGGCTGCGGTACTGACCCGCGGGCCGCACCGCTGACCGGCACCGCGGCCCCGGTTCGCCGTGCGGACCCCGGTGCCGGACGGGCCCCGCGCGAGCGACCGCGCGGGACCCCTTCAGGCGACGGCCGCCGCCGCGGCCCGGCCGGCGGTCCGGCCGGAGAAGAGGCAGCCGCCGAGGAAGGTGCCCTCCAGGGCGTTGTAACCGTGCATGCCGCCGCCCCCGAAGCCGGCGACCTCCCCGGCGGCGTAGAGGCCGCCCAGCGGTTCGCCGTCGGGGCGCAGCACCCGGGCGTCCAGGTCGGTGTGCAGGCCACCGAGCGTCTTGCGGGTGAGCACGTGCAGCTGGACGGCGATCAGCGGGCCGGCGGCCGGGTCGAGCAGCCGGTGCGGCGGGGCGACCCGGATGAGCCGGTCGCCCCGGTAGCGGCGGGCGTCGCGGATGGCGTGCAGCTGGGCGTCCTTGCCGAACGGGTGGGCCAGCTCCCGGTCCCGGGCCTCGACGACCCGGCGCACCTCGGCGGCGTCGAGCTGCGGGCCGCCGGTGCCGGCCGCCAGCGTGTTCATCCCGTCGACCAGCTCCGGCAGGGTGGCGGCGACGACGAAGTCCGCCCCGTTTCGCTTGAACGCCTCGACCGGCGCGGGCGCGCCGGGGCGTACCCGGTGCAGGAGCTGCCGGACGCTGCGGTTGGTCAGGTCCGGGTTCTGCTCGGAGCCCGACAGCGCGAACTCCTTCTCGATGATCTTCTGAGTCAGCAGGAACCAGCTGTAGTCGTGGCCGGTGGCGCGCAGGTGGCGCAGGGTGGCCAGGGTGTCGAAGCCGGGGAACAGCGGCGCCGGCAGCCGCCGGCCGGTCGCGTCGAGCCAGAGCGACGACGGGCCGGGCAGAATCCGAATGCCGTGGCCGGGCCAGACCGGGTCCCAGTTGCGCAGCCCCTCGGTGTAGTGCCACATCCGGTCCGGGTTGATCACCTGACCGCCGGCCTCCTCGGTGATCGCCAGCATCCGACCGTCGACGTGCGCCGGCACCCCGGCGACCATCCGCGCCGGCGGCGTGCCGAGCCGCGCCGGCCAGGCCCGCCGGACCAGGTCGTGGTTGCCGCCGATGCCGCCGGAGGTGACGATCACCGCCTGCGCGCCGTAGGCGAAGTCGCCGACGACCACTCGCGAGCTGCTCACCCCGCGCGGCGCGTCGTCGGGTTCGAGAACCGCGCCGCGCACGCCGGTGACCACGCCGTCCGCGGTGACCAGCTCGTCGACCCGGTGCCGGAACAGCAGTCGTAACCGGCCGTCGGCGACGGCGGCGCGGACCCGGCGGGCGAACGGCTCGACCAGCCCCGGGCCGGTGCCCCAGGTGATGTGGAACCGGGGGACCGAGTTGCCGTGGCCGTGGGCCGCCCCGCCGCCGCGCTCGGCCCAGCTGACCACCGGGAAGACCCGGTGCCCCAGGCCGCGCAGCCAGGCCCGCTTCTCCCCCGCGGCGAAGTGCACGTACGCCTCGGCCCAGCGGCGCGGCCAGTGGTCCTCCGGCCGGTCGAAGGCGGCGCTGCCCGTCCAGTCCTGCCAGGCCAGCTCGACCGAGTCGCGGATGCCCATCCGCCGCTGCTCCGGTGAGTCGACCAGGAAGAGCCCGCCGAACGACCAGAAGGCCTGACCGCCCAGATTCTGCTCCGGCTCCTGGTCCAGCAGCAGCACCCGGCGGCCCGCGTCGGCCGCCTCGGCGGCGGCGACCAGCCCGGCCAGGCCGGCCCCCACGACGATGACATCGGTATCCATGGCACCGACGGTACGTACCGGCGTGCCAAAATCATCGGCGGCAGGGCGCAGGATTCGGCCCCGCTTTTGTAACCCGGATGACAAGGGAGCTGGATGTCCGACGCGTTCGTCGACCTCGAGCCCGGCCTCGCCGGGCTCGACCCGGCGGTCGGCGACCACGTCCGCGCCCTCCGCGCCGCCCTGCACGAGCGGATCCTCGGCACGGTCCGCGCCGCGATGCGGCAGCAGGGCCGGTCGCTGACCGGCGGGCAGGGCCGCGGCCTCGCCCTGGGCGTACGGACCGCCGTGGACACCTTCGTCGACGCGGTCGCCGGCCCCGGCCGGGACCTGGCCCCCACCCGGGCCGTCTTCCACGCCCTCGGCCGCACCGAGTACCGGGAGGGCCACCGGGTGGACGCGCTGCGCGCCGTGCTCACCCTCGGCGCCCGCGACCTCTGGGCCTTCCTGGTGGAGCACGCCACCGCGGCCGGCCCCGCCCCGGCCGACCTGTACGTCGTCGCCGGCGCGCTCTTCGGCTACGCCGACGTGCTGGCCGGCGCCGCCGCCGAGGGGTACCTCGACGAGCAGCGCGACGCCGCGCGGGACTGGGCGACCGCGCGGCGGCGCCTGATCACCCTGCTCGTGCAGCCCGAGCTGCCGGCCGACGGGGTGCGGCGGGCCGCCGCCGACGCCGCGCGCTGGCCGCTGCCCGCCACCGTCGCCGTGCTCAGCGTCGACGGCACCGACGCCGACCCGCTGGCCGGGGCCATCGGCGCCGGGGCGATCGCCACCGTGATCGACGACGCCGTGCGGATCGTGCTGCCCGAGCCATACACCCCCGGTCGCCTCGCCCGGGCCCGTCAGGTGCTGGCCGGCCGGCGGGCGGCGGTCGGGCCGGCCGTCGAGGTGGACCGGGCCCGGCTCTCCTACCGGCTGTCCCACCGGGCACTGGCGCTGACGCTGCGGGGTGTCCTGCCGGCCGGCGTCCCGGTCGACTGCGACCAGCACCTGGTCACCCTGCTCACCCGGTGGGAACCCGGCCTGGCCGACCACCTCGCCGACACCGTCCTCGCCCCGCTGGCCGACGTCCGGCCCGCCGCCCGGCAGGCCCTGGCCGCGACCCTGCACACCTGGCTGCGCCGGCAGGGTCAGGTGGTCGCGGTCGCCGACGAGCTGCACACCCACCCGCAGACCGTCCGGTACCGGATGCGCCGGCTCCGCGAGCTGTTCGGCGCGGCCCTGGACGACCCCGACGCCCGGCTCGCCCTGGAGATCGCGCTGCGCCACCGGCTGCCGGCCGCGGCGGGCTGACCCCCGGGCCAGATCACCGATTCCGCCGCCACGGTCGGCGACTTCGTACCAGCATGTCGGGTGACGCCCCGCACCGCGACGCCCGGCGCGGCCGCCGGGACAGCAGCCGGGAGGCGGGAGTACGCCGTGGAGGCACTGATCCTGATCGTGGTGCTGGCCGCCACGGTGCTGATCGGCACGACCATCGGCGGCCGGTACCGGGTCGCCCCGCCGGTGCTGCTGATCACGATGGGTGGCCTGCTCGCGCTGCTGCCGCCGTTCTCGCACGTGGTCCTCGAACCCGAGGTGGTGCTGCTGCTCTTCCTGCCGGCCGTGCTCTACCGGGAGAGCCTGGTCATCAGCCTCCGGGAGATCCGCGCCAACAAGCTGGTGATCGCCTCCCTGTCGGTGGCGCTGGTCGGGGTGACCATGGTCGGGGTCGCCCTGGTCGCGCAGGGCCTGGGCCTCGATCCGGCGGCCGCCTGGGTGCTGGGGGCGGTGCTGGCGCCGACCGACGCCGCCGCGGTGGCCGGTCTGGCCAAGCGGATGCCCCGGCGCATCCTGACCACCCTGCGCGCGGAGAGCCTGGTCAACGACGGCACCGCGCTGGTGCTCTTCTCGGTCGCCGTCGGCCTGATCGTCGGCGGCACCACGCCCGGGCCGCTCGGGTTCCTCGGTCGCTTCGTCGCGTCGGCGGCCGGTGGGGTCGGTGCCGGCCTGGCGGTCAGCCTGGTGGTGGTGCTGATCCGCAAGCGCATCGACGACCCGATGCGGGAGGGCGCGCTGAGCGTCCTCACCCCGTTCACCGCGTTCCTGCTCGCCGAGGTCGTGCACGCCAGCGGGGTGCTCGCGGTCGTGGTCGCCGGACTGGTCCTCTCCTACGCCGGTCCCCGGGTCATCCGGGCCCGCTCCCGGGTGATCGCGTACGCCTTCTGGGATCTGTCCACCTTCCTGGTCAACGGGTCGCTCTTCGTGCTGCTCGGGATGCAGATCCCCCGGGCGGTGCAGAGCGTCACCGGCAGGTCGGTGACCCAGGCGATCACCATTGCGCTGGCGGTGACCGCGGTGGTGATGGTGATCCGGCTGGTCTGGTTGCAGCTCTTCTCGTACGGCCTGCCGGTCGTCCGGCGGGGCCCGGCGGTGGACCGGCGGGTGCGGCTGGCGGCGGGCTGGGCCGGCTTCCGGGGCGCGGTGTCGCTGGCCGCCGCCCTCGCCGTGCCGATGACCACCAGGGCCGGCGAGCCGGTACGTGGCCGCGACCTGATCATCTTCTGCACCGCGGTGGTGATCGTGTCGACCATCCTGATCCAGGGCACCACGCTGCCGGCCGTCGCCGAGTGGGCCGGGCTACGGGGCGACCGGGAGCGCGGCGACGAGGTACGGCAGGCCCGGCTGAAGGCCACCGAGGCCGGCCTGACCGCGTTGCCGCAGGTGGCGACGGATCTCGGGGTGACCCCCGACGCGGTGGAGCGGCTGCGCGCCGACTACCAGCGGCACCTCGACGAGTCGGCCGCCGCCGGCCGGGGCGAGGAGGCCGACCGGGTGCGCGAGCTGGACCGCCGGCTGCGGCTCGGCGTCCTGGAGCACAAGCGCCGCGAGGTCACCCGGCTGCGGGACAGCAACGAGATCGACGACAGCGTGCAGCGGGAGGTGCAGGCCGCGCTGGACATCGAGGAGCTCCGGCTGCTCGGGCCGGAGACCGAGGTGTAGGTCGACGGAGCCTGCCGGGCGCCGACCGGCGGACCGCAGAACCCGCCGCCGCCTCCGGTCCGGGTGAGCCGGACGCATCGAGCCAGGTCGGTGCCGGTGCGGGTAGGCCGCGACCCGGCCATCGACACCGGTAATGCCGTTCGTACTTTTTTAAATTCTTGAAGTTAGCCATGTTTCGTTACCTGGCCGTTATTGACGTGACCCTCGCCACTCGGATTGACTGCGACGGAACCGCTTCCGAAACCGGTTCCGTCCCCTCCCCCCGCGCTCCCGGGAGCCTCCCGTGCCGATCACCATCGCCGATGTCGCCGCCCGGGCGGGCGTGAGCAAGACGACGGTCTCGCGGGTGCTCAACGGCAGGGGCGAGCTGGACGGGGCCACCGCGGCCCGGGTCCGGGCCGTGATCACCGAACTGGGCTACGTGCCGAGTGCCCGGGCGGTCGGACTGGCCCGGGGCCGGACCCGGGTCGTCGGCATGCTGGTCCCCTCACTCACCTGGCCGTGGGTGGGCGAGGTCCTCCAGGGCGCCGCCGACGTGGTCGAGACCGAGGGGTACGGCCTGCTGCTGTCCACCTGCGACCGGGGCGACGAGTCGATGCGGCGGTTCGCCTCCCAGGTCTCCGCGAAGTCCTTCGACGGCCTACTGGTCGTCGAGCCCGAGGGCACGTTGGACTACCTCACCACCCTGCACCGGCGGGGGCTGCCGGTCATCCTGATCGACGACCGCGGCCACCAGCCCGGCTTCCCCTCCGTACGCACCACCAACGCCGACGGCGCCCGGGCCGCCGCCACCCATCTGCTGGCGCTCGGCCGGCGGCGCCCCCTGGTGGTGACCGGGCTGCGACGATTCGGGTGCACCCGGGACCGGTTGGCCGGCTTCGCCGACGGCTACGCCGACGCCGGCCTGCCGATCGACCCCGACCTGGTGGTGGAGGGCGACTTCACCGTCGAGTGCGGACGGGCGGCGGTGCAGCGGCTGCTCGCCGCCGGCGTGCCGTTCGACGCCGTCTTCGCCCACAACGACCTCTCCGCCGCCGGGGCGCTGCACGCCCTGCGCGACGCCGGCCGCGAGGTCCCGGCCGACGTGGCGGTCGTCGGCTTCGACGACCTGCCGCTGGCCCGGCACACCCACCCGCCGCTGACCTCCGTCCGGCAACCGCTGCGGGAGATGGGCGCGGCCGCCGCCCGCGCCCTGATCGCCCACTTCGACGGCACGCCGCTGCCCGACCACCCGACCGTCATCCCGACCTCCTTCACCGTCCGGGGCTCGACGACGAGCGCCTGACCCCCACTCACCCACCCAGCACGCCGGTCGCGGACGGCCGGTGGCGACACCGCACACCCTCCACCCACCACCACTCCGCTCCCGGGCACGGGAGCACCGAGGGAGACCACCATGAGAAGACGACAGTTCGTCGCCGTCGCGCTGGCCGGCGCGCTGACCCTCGCCGGCTGCGGTGAGACCGCGAACACCAAGGCCCGGGACGCCAAGGGCGGCGCGACGGTGCTCAACGTCGGCATGCCCAACGGCCCACAGACCGAGAACCACAACCCGTTCCTGACCACCTCGTCGGCGTCGTCCCTGGGCTACCGGTGGCAGATCTACGAGCCGCTGATGATGTGGAACCCGGTCAAGCCGGCCCAGCCGTTCAAGCCGTGGCTGGCGACCAAGGCGACGTGGAACAGCGACTACACCTCGGTGACCGTGACCGTCCGCGACAACGCCACCTGGTCCGACGGGAAGCCGGTCACGGCCGCCGACGTCGCCTTCAGCTACAACCTGGTCAAGGCCAACGAGGGTCTGAACCAGTACGCGACGCCGTACAAGTCGGTGTCGAGCAGCGGCAACGACGTGACCCTCACCTTCGACTCGCCGCAGTTCGTCAACCAGCAGAAGGTGCTGGCCATGGTGCCGATCGTGCCGCAGCACGTCTGGTCGGCGATCAAGGACCCGACCACCGACATCAACAAGAACCCGGTCGGCAGCGGCCCGTACACGCTGAAGTCGTTCACCCCGCAGACCACCACCCTGTCGGTGCGCACCGGCGGGTACTGGCAGGACCTGCCGAAGGTCAAGGAACTGCGCTACACGTCCTACACCGACAACAACGCGCAGACCACCGCGCTGGCGAACGGCGAGTCGGAGTGGAGCTTCGTCTTCATCCCGAACGTCCAGACCGTCTTCGTCGGCAAGGACCCGGCGAACCACAAGGTGTGGGCGCCGCCGGTGCTCGGCATCCACGGTCTCTACGTCAACACCACCAAGAAGCCGTTCGACAACCCGGCGCTGCGCCGGGCGATGAACCTGGTGATCAACCGGGAGGACATCTTCAACCAGGCCGAGGCGGGCTACTTCCACCCCCTGGTGCGCAGCGTGACCGGCCTGCCCAGCCCGGCCGGGGACGCCTACATCTCCGCCGAGTACCGGGGCCAGGAGCACAAGGTCGACGTCGACGCGGCCAAGAAGCTGCTCACCGACGCCGGCTTCCGCTACTCCGGCAGCACGCTGCTGGACCCGACCGGCAAGCCGGTCAAGCTCACCCTCACCGACCCGGCCGGCTGGTCGGACTACCAGACCAGCCTGGAGATCGTGCGGGACAACCTGTCCAAGATCGGCATCACGGCCACCGTGGACAAGGCCAACCAGGACGCCTGGTTCCGCAACGTCGAGGAAGGCAAGTTCGACGCGACCTTCCGCTGGACCAACGGCGGCGCCACCCCGTACGACATCTACCAGACGGTGATGGACGGCCGGCTGCTCAAGCCGATCGGCAAGGCCTCCCCGGCCGGCAACTTCGGCCGCTTCGACAACCGGGAAGCCACCGCGGCGCTGGCCGCGTACGCCAACGCCACCGACGACACGGCGCGGACCGCGGCGCTGGCCACGCTCCAGAAGGTCTTCGTGGAGCAGGCCCCGATGATCCCGGTCGGCGCGGACAACGTCGGCGCGGCCTACAGCACCAAGAACTGGACCGGCTGGCCGGACGACGCCGACGCCTACGGCGCGGCCCAGCCCACCCAGCCGAACGCGGTCGACGTCGTGCTGCACCTCAAGCCGGCCGGTTCCTGACCTCCGACGTCCGGGCGGCGGCGGTCCCGCCGCCCGGACCCCGGCGGACGCTCACCCCCTCTCCGAGCAGACAGGAAACCGGCATGACGACCACCACCACGGACGCCCCGGCCGTCCGCGAGGAGGTGCTGGAGGCGGTCGGCCTGACCAAGCACTTCCCCGTCCGCAGGCGGCTGCGTGGCCTGTTCTCCCGCACCACACCGGCCGTGCACGCGGTCGACGACGTCGACCTCACCCTGCGCCGCGGCCGGGTCACCGCCCTGGTCGGCGAGTCCGGCTCCGGCAAGTCGACGGTCGCCCGACTGCTCGCGCAGCTCTACCCCCGCACCGCCGGCACCGTCCGGCTGCGCGGCGAGCCGATCACCGTCCGCGGCGGCCGGCCCTTCCGGGCGTACGCCCGGCGGGTGCAGCTGATCTTCCAGGACCCGTTCGCCTCGCTGAACCCGGTGCACACCGTGCGCTACCACCTGACCCGGGCGCTGCGCATCCACGGCAACGCCGGGCGTACCCCGGCCGAACGGGACGCGGCGCTGGCCGACCTGCTCGGCCGGGTCGCGCTCACCCCGGCCGAGCGTTACCTGGACAAGTTCCCGCACGAGCTCTCCGGCGGGCAGCGGCAGCGGGTGGCCATCGCCCGGGCGCTCGGCGCCGACCCGGACGTGCTGCTCGCCGACGAGCCGGTCTCGATGCTCGACGTCTCCATCCGGCTCGGCGTGCTGAACCTGCTCCGCGACCTCAAGGAACGCTTCCACCTGGCCATCCTCTACATCACCCACGACATCGCCTCGGCCCGCTACTTCGCCGACGAGACCCTGGTGATGTACGCCGGCCGGCTGGTCGAGGGGGGCGACAGCGAGACCGTCACCCAGCGGCCGGCCCATCCGTACACCCAGCTGTTGATCGATTCGGCGCCCGACCCGGACCGGATCACCGGCGACGCGGCGCCCGACGAGCGGGACCGCGGCGACGGGGAGCCACCCAGCCTGATCCGGCCACCGGCCGGCTGCCGGTTCCACCCGCGCTGCCCGGCGGCGATGCCCCGGTGCGCCACCGACCTGCCGCCGCGCCTCGACGTCGGCGACCGGCCCGGCCACTGGGCCGCCTGCTGGCTCTACGACCCGGCGGAGGGAACGCCGTGAGCGGGAGGAGTGAGCCGGGTTTGCGAGCCCCGCAGCCGCGAGCCGAGGAGGCACCGTGACCTACCTGTTGCGCCGGCTGGCGTTCTATCTGTTCACCGCGTGGGCGGCGCTGACCATCAACTTCTTCATCCCCCGGATGATCCCCGGCGACCCGGTGAAGTCGCTGATCTCCCGCTACCAGGGCCAGCTCAGCACCGACGCGATCCGCTCGCTCTACGTGCTGTTCGGCATCGACTCCGACGACAGCATCTGGGAACAGTACGTCGACTACTGGCAGCAGCTCCTGCACGGCGACCTGGGGCTGTCGTTCACCGCGTTCCCGGCGCCGGTGTCCGAGGTGATCAGCGACGCCCTGCCCTGGACGCTCGCCCTGGTCGGCATCACCACCATGGTCAGCTTCGCCCTCGGCACCGGCCTCGGGGTCCTCGCCGGCTGGCGGCGCGGCTCCTGGCTGGACGGACTGCTGCCGGCCACCACCTTCCTCTCCTCGGTGCCGTACTTCTGGCTGGGGCTCGTCGCGATCGCCGTGCTGGCCGGACCGGGCAGCTTCTTCCCCTCCTCCGGCGGCTACGAGCCCGGCCTGGTCCCGGCCCTGGACACCATCTTCCTGGGCAGCGCGGTACGACACAGCCTGCTGCCCGCCGCGACGATCCTGATCTCGTCGATGAGCGGCTGGATGCTCAGCATGCGCAACATGATGGTCACCGTCGCCGCCGAGGACTACATCACCGTGGCGCACGCCAAGGGACTGCCGGAACGCCGGGTGGCCTGGAACTACGCCGCCCGCAACGCGCTGCTGCCGAACGTCGCCGGCTTCGCGCTCTCGCTCGGCTTCATCGTCGGCGGCACCCTGCTGGTGGAGATCGTCTTCTCCTATCCGGGGCTCGGCTTCCTGCTCTTCCGGGCGGTCAGCGCCAAGGACTACCCGCTGATGCAGGGCATCTTCCTGGTGATCACGCTCTCCGTGCTGGTGGCGAACCTGCTCGCCGACGTGGCGTACCTGGCGCTGGACCCGCGTACCCGGAAGGAGGGCTGAGGCGATGAGCATTCCCACCTCCAGCATCGAACAGGTCATCCCGAAGCAGGGGGCGATGGCCCAGCCGTCCGCCGCCGCCCGGCGCCGCCGCTGGCGCTTCGTCGCGAACGGCAAGGCCGGGACCGGGCTGGCGGTCGTCGGCGGGTACGTGCTGCTCGCGGTGATCGGCCCGTGGATCGCCCCGTACGACCCGGACGCCCGCAGCGCCGAGCTGCTCCAGCCGCCGTCGGCGCAGCACTGGTTCGGCACCACCCACCTCGGCCAGGACGTGTTCAGCCAGGTGCTGGTCGGCACCCGGGGGGTGATGCTGGTCGGCCTGACCGCCGGGCTGGTGGCCACCGTGCTGTCGGTCCTGGTCGGGGTGACCGCCGGCTACCTCGGCGGGCTGGCCGACGACGGGCTCTCCGCCCTGTCCAACGTGTTCCTGGTGATCCCGGCGCTGCCACTGATCATCATCGTCACGTCCACCGTCACGGAAGCCGGCGACCTGGTCGTCGCGCTGGTCATCGGGTTGACCTCGTGGGCCTGGGGCGCCCGGGTGCTACGCGCGCAGACGCTGTCGCTGCGCCGGCGCGACTACGTCGAGGCGGCCCGGGCCACCGGGGAGAGCACCTGGCGGATCATCGTCTTCGAGATCCTGCCGAACCTGACCGCGATCATCGCCTCCGGCTTCGTCGGCACGGTCATCTTCGCGGTGCTGTCGGAGATCACCCTGGCCTTCATCGGCATCTCGTCGGTCTCCTCGTGGAACTGGGGCACCATCCTGTTCTGGGCGCAGAGCCAGCAGGCCCTGGCGCAGGGCGCCTGGTGGTGGTTCGTGCCGGCCGGGCTGGCCATCGCGCTGCTCGGCACCGCCCTCGCGCTGATCAACTTCGGCATCGACGAGTTCGTCAGCCCCCGGTTGCGCAGCGGCGGCCGGTCCCGGGTCCGCACCGCCGACGGGCGCCTCGTGCGGATGCGGGTCGGCTTCACCCCGGTACTGGCCCGGCCCACGCCACCGCCGCGGCGCGCCGAGCCCGCCACCGCAGCGCAGAGGGAGGGGATCCGATGAGCGAGCCGGTGCTGGAGATCAGGAAGCTGAGCGTCGACTACGGGCTCGGCGACGAGGCGGTGCACGCCGTCCGGGAGGTGGACCTCACCCTGCACCGGGGCGAGGTGCTGGGGCTGGCCGGGGAGAGCGGCAGCGGCAAGTCCACCCTGGCGTACGGGCTGACCCGGCTGCTCCCCCCGCCCGGGGTGGTCAGCGGCGGCGAGGTGGTCTATCACCCGGTCGACGGGCCGCCGGTGGACGTGCTGTCGCTCTCCCCGGCGCGGCTGCGGGCGTTCCGCTGGGCGGAGACCTCCATCGTGTTCCAGGGCGCGATGAACTCGCTCAACCCGGTGCACAAGGTCTCCACCCAACTGCTCGACGTGATCCGGGCGCACGAGCCGGGGACCACCCGGGCGGCCCGGCTGGCCCGGGCCCGCGACCTGCTCCGACTGGTCGGCATCGCCGCCGACCGGCTCGACAGCTACCCGCACCAGCTCTCCGGCGGGATGCGGCAACGGGTCATGATCGCCATGGCGCTGGCTCTGGAGCCGCAGATCGTCATCATGGACGAACCCACCACCGCGCTGGACGTGGTGATGCAGCGGCAGATCCTCGGCCAGCTCGCCGAGCTGCGCCAGCGGCTCGGCTTCGCGGTCCTGTTCATCACCCACGACCTGTCGCTGCTGGTGGAGTTCTCGGACCGGATCGCCATCATGTACGGCGGCCGGATCGTCGAAGAGGCGCCCGCCGCGCAGCTGTACCGGCACGCCCTGCACCCGTACACCGACGGGCTGCTGCACTCCTTCCCGGCGCTGCGCGGGCCGCGCCGGGAGCTGACCGGCATTCCCGGCTCCCCGCCGGACCTGCGCGCCATGCCCACCGGGTGCGCGTTCCACCCGCGCTGCCCCCGGGCATTCACCCCCTGCGACAGCCAGCTACCCCCGCTCGGCGCGCCCGCCGACGACGACCGGGCGCGTGCCGTCGCCTGCTGGCTGCATCCGACGGCCGAGGCGGTCCCCCGGTGACCCGGCCCGACCCGGCCCCGACCGATCCACCCGCTACCGCGAGGAGAACCATGGACACCGACCTCACCCGTCCGGCGACGACCGGTCAGGCCGACCCGATCGACACCCTCCCGCCGAGCTTCCGCTGGGGCGTGGCGACCTCGTCGTACCAGATCGAGGGCGCGGTGGCCGAGGACGGCCGGACACCGTCCATCTGGGACACCTTCTGCCGGGTCCCCGGCGCGGTGGCGAACGGCGACACCGGCGACGCCGCGTGCGACCACTACCACCGGATGCCGCAGGACGTCGCGCTCATCGCCGACCTGGGGCTGGACACGTACCGCTTCTCGGTGGCCTGGCCGCGGGTGCAGCCGGGCGGGCGCGGCCCGGCCAACCGGGCCGGCCTGGCCTTCTACGACCGGCTGGTCGACGAGCTGCTCGGCCGGGGGGTCGACCCGTGGGTGACCCTCTACCACTGGGACCTGCCGCAGGAGCTGGAGGACGCCGGCGGCTGGCCGGCCCGGGACACCGCGTACCGGTTCGCCGACTACGCCGAGCTGGTCTTCGACGCCCTCGGCGACCGGGTGGACACCTGGACCACGCTGAACGAGCCGTGGTGCTCGGCGATGCTCGGCTACGCCTACGGGGCGCACGCCCCCGGCCGGCGGGATCTGGGCGACGCCGTCGCCGCCGCGCACCACCTGCTGCTCGGGCACGGGCTGGCCGTCCAGCGGCTGCGGGCGGCGGCCACCCGGCCGGTGGAGCTGGGCATCACCGTCAACCTGGCCACCGCGGACCCGGCCACCGACAGCCCGGCGGACCGGGACGCCGCGCGGGCGGCGGACGGGCTGGGCAACCGGCTCTACCTGGACCCGCTGATCCACGGCCACTACCCCGACGACGTACTGGCCGACCTGGCCCGCGAGGGGGTACGGGTGCCCGTGGAGGAGGGCGACCTGGCGGTGATCTCCGCCCCGATCGACGTGCTGGGCGTCAACTTCTACTTCGGGCAGCTCTTCTCCGGGGTGGACGAGCAGGGGCGGGACCGGGACGACGCGGGCCGGCCGGTGCAGCGGGTCGTCCGGCGGGACCTGCCGCGCACCGCGATGGACTGGGAGATCGTCCCGGAGTCCTTCACCGAGCTGCTGGTCCGGCTGGGTCGGGACTACCCGGGCGTGCCGCTGGTGATCACCGAGAACGGCGCGGCGTTCGACGACCGGCCGGACGCGGACGGCTTCGTGGCCGACGACGACCGGGTGCAGTACCTGGCCGAGCACCTGCGCGCGGTGGCCCGGGCCCGGCTGGCCGGGGCGGACGTGCGGGGCTACTTCGCCTGGTCCCTGCTGGACAACTTCGAGTGGGCGTACGGCTACGACAAGCGCTTCGGCATCGTCCGGGTCGACTACGACACCCAGCGGCGCACTCCGAAGCGCAGTGCGCTCTGGTACCGCGACACGGTCCGGCGGGTCCGCGGCGAGCAGTGACCGGTCGGGCGGCAGGCCGTCCGGGACGTCCCGGACGGCCTGCGCACCCTGCCCCTCGATCCGAGGCGCCCTCCCCAGGGCGCTTTTTTCATGCCTTGACATAAGAGGTGTGACAGTGTTCCCTCAGTCATGACCATCGATTGGTTTCCCGGCCAGGGGCCGGCCCCAGCCGAAGGGAGCACCCGTGCACCCCGTACCCCCCACCACCCGCCGCCGGTCGGCCGTCGCCGCTGCGGCGGTCTGCCTCGCCGCCGTCGCCCTCGCCCCGCCACCGGCCGCCCAGGCCGCCGGTGAACGGGTCGACGTCTGGCTCACCACCACCTCCGACGCCGGCGGCCGGACCGTCACCCGCGGCCTGCAACCCCAGAGCCCGGTCGCCTTCGGCGCCGGCGGGACCGCCACGCACACCATCACCGTCGACGAGAACACCCGCTACCAGCAGTTCGAGGGGGCCGGCGCCTCGATCACCGACACCACCGCCTACCTGCTGCGCGGCGGGCCGGTCAGCGCCGCCACCCGGGACGAGGTGATGCGCCGGCTGTTCAGCCCGACCGACGGGATCGGCCTGTCGTTCGTCCGCAACCCGATCGGCGCCTCCGACCTGTCCCGGCCCGGCAACATCTCCCTCGACGACACCTGCTGCGACCTCACCGGCTTCGGCGCGAACGGCTACGACACGAACGTCGAGCTGCTCACCGCGCAGGCCCGGCAGCTCAACCCGGCGCTGCGGGTGATGGTGGTGCCGTGGAGCGCGCCCGGCTGGATGAAGGACAACGGCCGGATGGACCAGATGGGCTGGCTGAGGTACGAGTACTACGCCACCTACGCGCAGTACCTCGTGAAGACAATCCAGGCGTACGCGGCCCGCGGCGTGCCGGTCGACTACCTCTCGGTGCAGAACGAGCCGAACTGCTGTCAGGCCGGCAACCCGACCGCGATGGACTACCCCGGGATGAGCTGGAACTCCTCCGGCCTGGTCGAGCTGACCAAGAACTTCGTCTACCCGGCGTTCCGCGCCGCCGGCATCACCACCCGGGTGCTGGTGCACGACTGGAACTACGGCGACTACGGCACCATCGGCGCCGGCCTGCTCGCCGACGCCGCGGTCCGCACCGACCCGCTCTTCGGCGGCATCGCCTGGCACGGCTACTGGGGTGACCCGGCGGTCGGCAGCCAGGTGCACGACCAGTACCCGGCCGTGCCGCAGTTCAGCACCGAGCACTCGGGTGGCACCTGGATCGGCAACCAGCACAACGAGGACATGGCAGACATCGTCAACTACGCCCGGAACTGGAGCCGGAGCGTGGTCAAGTGGAGCCTCGCGGTCAACCAGAACATGGGCCCGCACAACGGCGGCTGCGCCACCTGCACCGGGCTGATCACCGTGCAGGAGGGCGGGACCCGCGCCGGCCAGGTCGACTACACGGTGGAGTACTACACCACCGGCCACCTGACGAAGTTCGTCCGGCCCGGGGCGTACCGGATCGCCTCCACCGCGAACGCCACCGTGCCGAACGTCGCCTGGCGCAACCCGGACGGCTCCAAGGCGCTGATCGCCCACAACCCCGGCACCTCCACCCAGTCGGTGAAGGTGGCCTGGGGCAGCCAGTCGTTCACCTACTCGCTGCCGGCCCGCACCACCGCCACCTTCACCTGGTCCGGCAGCCCGTCCGGTGGCGGCGCGCCGACCGGGGCGATCACCGGCCTGGGCGGCGCCTGCCTCGACGTCACCGACAACAACTCCGCCGACGGCACCCCGATCCAGATCTGGTCCTGCACCGGCGGCGCCAACCAGCAGTGGACCCGGGCCGCCGACGGCACGATCCGCTCTCTCGGCAAGTGCCTCGACGTGTCCGGCGGCGGCACCGCCGACGGCACCAGGGTGCAGCTCTGGACCTGCAACGGCACCCCCGCCCAACAGTGGGTCTGGACGGCCGGGCGGGACCTGGTGAACCCGCAGGCGAACAAGTGCCTCGACGTCACCGGGAACACCTCGGCCAACGGCACGAGGACGCAGATCTGGTCGTGCACCGGGGGCGCCAACCAGAAATGGACGCTGCCGGCGTGACCGAAGGCCGGCCCGGCGAGGACGCGCGCCGGGCCGGCCGGCGCGTTGCGACAGCGGTGGTGCGTCGAGTAGGTTTTTCGACACGCCGTCGAGCCGGGAGGAGGTCAGAACAATGTCCGATGTTCTGCGCCCCCTCCGCGCCCCGGCGTTCACGCGGATCTGATCCGGGGCGCTCGCTTTCCGGAGGATCCATCCATGACCGACCTGGTGATCCGTCCGCTCGTCGCGGGCGAGGAAAATCTGTTCGAGTCCATGCCCGACCCGCTGCCTCAGCTTCGCAAGGTCGCCTACGCCGACGGGCTCGCCGCCGGCGGCTACCGGCCCGAGCGCACCTGGGTCGCCCTCCGCGCCGGCCGCGTGGTCGCCCGGGCGGCCTGGGTCCAACCGCCGGGCGCGGTCGGCGCGCCCTGGCTCGAACGGTTCGACCTGGACGCCGAGCCGGAGGCGGGCGCCGCGCTGCTGCGCGCCGCCCACCAGGCACTCGGCGGCCCTTACGTGTACTACGCCGCGATGCCGGCGTACTGGCGACGTCGGCCGGAGGTGCGGGCGGTGGTGGAGGCGCCGATGGCGGCGGCCCGGCTCGCCGGGCTGGTCGAGCGCGGGGAGCGGCTGCGCTGCTCCTGGACGGGCACGCCGTTGCCGGCCACCTCCGGCCGGTTCGCCTTCCGCCCGGCCGCCGACGCGGCGGAGATCAACGCCCTGGTTGCCCGCATCGCCGACCCCGACGTGCTCACCGGCAGGGAGGTTGCCCGGGCGGTCGGCGGCGTGGACCTGGCCACCGACCCGCTGGCCTGGCTGCCCGCGGTCGCGGACTGGCGCGTCGCGATGGACGCCGGGCGGCCCGTCGGCCTGGTCGGCGCGGCCGGGGAGGCCTGCTACCCGCTCATCGCCTACCTCGGCCTGCTCGACGAGGCCGTCCGCGGTGAGCTGCTGGCCGACGCGGTCGGGGTGCTGGCCGCCGGCGGCGCACGGGAGGTGATCGCCGACGTCGACGCGCACCGGGTCGCGGTGGTGGCGGAGCTGGAACGCACCGGATTCCGGCAGCTGCGGGCCCGGGTCGTCTTCGAACCGGCCGCCGCGCCGCCCGACTCGGCCGCCACGCCCGGCTCGGCGGACGCCACCGGGACCGTCGCCGCACGGGCCGGTCAGAAGTAGGTCGTCGAGGTGCGCCCCGACCCGGTCGGGGCGCACCTCGCGCACGGCACCCCGTCGTTCAGCGGCTCGCGGTCGTCGAGGACCACGGTGTCGGGTCAGGTTGCCGGTCGGTCGCGACCGCTTCCGGTCGGCGGGTCGGGTGGCCGCCGGACGCGGGGTGCCCCGAGCGGCGGTGCGGCGAGATGACGAACCGCACCACCGGCAGGTAGATCCGCAGCGAGTCGGTGACGGCACCGAAGTGCGACGACCCGCTGTCCGCCACGTAGGTCGTCGCGACGGTGGTCTGCTCGATCGGGTGACCGACCCGGGTCGCCTCCAGCAGGACGGCCATCTCGTAGTCGAAGTGGTCCCCGGGCACGCCCAGCAACCAGGTGAGCAGGTCGGCGGGATAGGCCCGCAACCCCGTCTGGGTGTCGCGCACCGAGCAACCGGTGACGGCGCGGAACACCAGCCGGGTGATCGCGTTACCGGCCCGGCTGCGCAGCGGAACCCGTCCCTGGAATTGCCGTACGCCCAGCACCATCCGGCCGGTGGCCCGCACCCGCGCGGTCACCCGCAGGATGTCCTCGGTGCGGTGCTGGCCGTCGGCGTCGGCGCAGACCACTCCCTGGCCGGGGTACTCCCGGACGACGAAGTGGAACCCCGTCCGCAGGGCCACGCCCTTGCCCCGGTTCGTCCGGTGCCGCAGCACGGTGCACCCGAGGTCGCGGGCCGCCCGGAGGGCATCCGAGGACGCCGGGTCGTCGCTGCCGTCGTCGATCACCACGATCGGGAGATCGGGTGCGGCGGCACGCAGCTCGGTGACCAGCGCGGGCAGTCGTCTCCCCGGCTGGAACACGGGCAGGAGCACGATCATGGGTGGCTTCTCCTTGTGTGGCGTCATCGACGCGCGCCTCTTCGAATGGGCCCTCACCTACCCAGTTCGACGCCCCGTCTCCCGCCTTTCCCGTCACGAGCTTCGGCGGTCGCCGGCGCCCCGGACCGCCCGGGCGGTCGCCGCCCACCGTTCGACCCGCCGTACCGAGGCCACGATCGTCCGCTCCCGACGCAGCAGGGCCGAGGCGTCGCCGGCGCCGAGGAACGCCAACCTGGACGCGAGATGGACGGCCCGTTCGGTCCGCCCGGCGCCGGCTGGCTCACCGCTGGTCGCGGCCACGTCGAGCAGGGCCGCGCCGCGCAGGCCGAGCACCCTGCCGGCGAGGAACCTGATCCGGGGCAGGTGCCACGCGTGCGAGACGATCCCCAGTGGATGCCGCGCGTCGAAGTGCTGTCCGGCCAGCAGCCCGTCCCGGACGGCGTGGACGAGGTTCTCCAGGGTGCTGCGGGAGCCGGCCTCGACGCGCAGGTCCGCGTACCGGTCGAGACCGGCGGCGCGCGCCTCGCACCGCATGAGGTCGGCCTCCCGGAACCCGACCGGCGGTGCGTCCGCCCCCTCGCACGCCTCGGCCCAGCCCCCCGCGAACACGATCCGGGGCGACCGGCCCTGCCCGATGGCGCGCCGGAAGGAGGCCTCCCGCGCGGTGACGTACTCCGCCGCCGCGCGCACCCGGGCGCTGCCGGCGGGGGTGAGGGCGTACCGGCCGTCGACGCACCGGACGCCCCGCCCGAACACGACGAGCACCAGGGCGGTCGGCGATGTCATGGCCGCGGGTAGCGGGTCAGCGGGTCCGCGTGCGCGGGCGGCGCGCCGGACGCGGAGGCACCGTCGTGCTCACCGTGGCCGGGCCGCCGCGGGGGACGCCGCCGTCGCGCAGCAGCCGGGCCATCGGCAGGGTGGCCGCGCCCATCGCGACCGCGTCGGGCCCGAGCTGGCACAGCTCGATAGAGGTCTGCGCGTACGGCTGGCGCAGCGCGTGCCGCGCGGTGGCCTCGCGGATCTGCGGCAGGAACCGCTCGCCCAGCGCCAGGCCGGCCCACCCGCCGAGCACCACCCGCTCGGGGTTGAAGAGGTTGACCAGGGTCGCCGCTCCGGCGCCCAGGTAGCCGACCGTCTCGTCGAGGACCTTCTGCGCCGTTCGGCTCGACGAGCGCAGCAGCTCACCGAAGGCGCTCTCCTCGTCCGCGCCGGCCGCCGGGCGCCCCCGGTTGGCCTGGCGGAACCGGTCCAGCACCCCCTCCGCGCCGACGTACGCCTCCAGGCAGCCGAGGTTGCCGCAGCGGCAGCGGCGCCCGCCGTAGACGATCGTGGTGTGCCCCCACTCGCCGGCGCTGCTGTGCGCGCCCCGGTAGCCCACCCCGTCGGCCACCACGCACGCGCCGACCCCGGAGCCGACCAGCGCGACGACGGCGTGCCGGGCGCCCCGGCCGGCGCCGAACCACATCTCGGCCTGGCCGAGGGTCTTCGCGCCGTTGTCGACGTGCACCGGGATCTGCGTGCCGGCCCGGAGCATGGCGCCCAGGGGTACGCCGTCCCAGCCGAGGGTCTGGGCGTGCACGACCGCGTCGGCGGTACGCTCCACCGTCCCGGAGACCGCCACCCCGAAGCCGAGCACCGCGGTGGGGTCGACGCCGGCCTGGGCGACGACCGCGTCCAGCCCGTGCAGCAGGTGGGCGACGACCTCGTCCGGGTCAGGCTCGGCGACGGCGATCGGGTACTCCGCCTTGGCCAGCGCGGTCATCGACAGGTCGAAGAGTTCGACCTGCACCCGGGTCTCGCCGACGTCGGCGCCGACCAGGTAGCCGTAGCCGGGGGCGACGCGCAGCAGCACCCGGGGCCGGCCGCCGTCGGACTCGACCGAGCCGGCCTCCTCGACGATCCCCTCGTCGATCATCTCGCCGACCAGGTTGCTCACGCTGGCCAGGCTCAGCGCCGTGGTCTGGCCCAGCTCGTGGCGGCTGAGCGGGCCGTCCAGCCAGATCCGGGTGAGCAGCACCGAGCGGTTGGCGCGGCGCATGTCGCGCACGGTGGTGCGTCTGGCGTCCATGTCCGCCGCCGTCCTCCCCTGGGCGCCACCGGCCGGCGACCACCCCCAGGATGCATCAACAGCACGATTAATGCCATGAACCAAGATCCGGCAGAACAGTTTCACGATCGTCGATGCGAGTCATTTACATTTAACAAACCTAACTGTTAATCTCGCCTCCATCGACGAGGAGGCATGTCATGCGACTGCGGCGCGGAACGACCGTCCTGATCACCGGCGCGGTGCTGGTCACCGCCGCCGCCCTGCCGGCCACCGCCGGCCTCGCCACGACCGGCGCGGACAGCACCCTGGTGGCCTGCACCGCGCCAACCTGGGTCGAGGGCGTCACCTACCCCGCCGGCACCCGGGTCACCTACGCCGGCCGGCTCTACGAGGCACTGGTCACCCACACCCCGCCCCCGGGCGCCGGCTGGAACCCCGTCGCCGCTCCGTCACTCTGGAAGGACCTCGGCGCCTGTGACAGCGGTGGCACACCCTCCCCCACGCCGACGTCGACGCCCGCGCCCACACCGTCCCCCACCGCCACGTCCACGCCGTCCCCGACGGTGACGTCCACCCCGTCCCCGACGGCGACGTCCACGCCGCCCGGGTCGGAGACCTGCGCGGTGCGGTCGCGGCCGACCGGGAAGGTGCTCCAGGGGTACTGGGAGAACTGGGACGGCGCGGCCAACGGCGTCCACCCCCCGCTGGGCTGGATCCCGATCACCGACCCGCGGATCCCCGCCCACGGGTACACCGTGGTCACCGCCGCCTTCCCGGTGATCCGCGCCGACGGCACCGTGCTCTGGGAGGACGGGATGGACGCCACCGTGAAGGTGCCCACCCCGGCGGAGGTGTGCCGGGCCAAGGCGTCCGGCCTGACCGTCCTGCTCTCGATCGGCGGCGCGGCCGCCGGGATCGACCTCGGCTCCACCGCCGTCGCCGACCGCTTCGTCGCCACCGTCGTGCCGATCCTCAAGCGGTACAACTTCGACGGCATCGACATCGACATCGAGACCGGACTGACCGGCAGCGGCGACATCACCCGACTCTCCCCCTCGCAGGCCAACCTCATCCGCATCATCGACGGGGTGCTCGCCCAGATGCCGTCGAACTTCGGCCTCACCATGGCCCCGGAGACCGCGTACGTCACCGGCGGCAGCGTCACCTACGGCTCGATCTGGGGGGCGTACCTGCCGATTGTCAAGAAGTACGCCGACAACGGCCGGCTCTGGTGGCTGAACATGCAGTACTACAACGGCAGCATGTACGGCTGCTCCGGCGACTCGTACGCCGCCGGGACCGTCCAGGGCTTCACGGCGCAGACCGACTGCCTCAACACCGGCCTCGTCGTGCAGGGCACCACCATCCGGGTGCCGTACGACCGGCAGGTGCCCGGCCTGCCCGCGCAACCGGGCGCGGGCGGCGGCTACCTCGCCCCCTCGGCGGTGGCCCAGGCGTGGAACACCTACCGGGGCGGGCTGAAGGGCCTGATGACCTGGTCGCTGAACTGGGACGGGGCGAAGGGCTGGACCTTCGGCGACAACGTCCGCGCGCTCCAGGGCCGGTGAGGCCCGGCCGGTGTCGGTCGACATTGAACGAAGAGGGCTCCGCAGCCGTACGTCCTGGGTGAAGGGAGCTGCTCATGAAGCGCATCACCCCGCTGCTGACCCTGCTCACCGGGGCCGGGACGGCCGCCGTGCTGTTCGCGATGAGCGCCCAGGCGGCGCCGCGAAGCGACCGGACGGCCCCGGTGGCCGCCCCGGCGGCCTCCGCCTCCGCCGCCCCGTCCGCCGCCACCGCCACACCGCCCGCCGTACCGGCCACCCCCGCCGAACCGTCCGAGCAGCGCGGTCGCCCGGGCGCCCCGGCATCGGCCACCCCCACGCCCACCCCGCCGGTGAGGAAGGTGACCGCCAACTGGACCGGCCGGCTCGACGGGGGCGCCACCATCGCGATCACCGCCCGTGACGGCGAGGCGGTGGCGTACGTCTGCGACGGCAGGCGGCTGGAGGTCTGGCTGCGGGGCACCGCCGCGGCCGGCCGGCTCGCCCTGACCGGCAAGAAGGACGCGACGCTGACCGGCACCTTCGGCGACGGCCGCGCCTCCGGTGAGCTGGTCGTCGGCGACCGGCGATGGTCGTTCACCGCCACGGCGACCCGCTCGCCCGCGCCGGTGCTCTACCGCGCCACGGCCCGGCAGCGTCAGGCCGGGGTGGACGGTGGCTGGATCCTGCTGCCCGACGGCAGCCAGGTCGGGATCGTCACCCGGGACGGCACGCCGGTGCCCGCCCCGCCGCTGGACCCGGCGTTCGGCACCACGATCGTCGCCGGCACGACCGTCACCGCCGAACCGGTGGCGGCGCGACCGGGTGCGGACGAGTGATGAGCGGCCCCCACCGGCCCCTGACCGACACCGGAGATCTCGACACGGTGAACGTCCGGGTGCTGGCCGATCCGATGGCGCCCGACCCGCCACCCGCCCCGGTCGGCGTGCCCCGGGCCTCGCTGACCGTCCCGCTGCTGGTGGGGGCCGCCGTCGCGGTGGCCCTCGGGGTGTACGGCCGGGTCCACGAACCCACCGGAATCGCGGTCAACCTCGCCGGGTTCTCCAGCCCGCAGGCGGTGAAGGTGTGGCTGGGCAGCGGCGCCGCGGCCTTCGCCGTGGTGCAGCTGCTCTCCGCGCTGGCGATGTGGGGCCGGCTCGGCGGCTTCTCGCCATCCTGGGCGGGCACGGTGCACCGCTGGTCCGGCCGGGTCGCCTTCCTGCTGACCGTGCCGGTGGCGGTGCACTGCCTCTACGCGCTCGGCTTCGCCGACCACGACCTGCGGACGCTGGTCCACTCGCTGCTCGGCTGCCTGTTCTTCGGCGCCTTCACCACGAAGATGCTGGCCCTGCCCAAGCCGGGACTGGCCGGCTGGTTCCTGCCGTTCGTCGGCGGGCTGGTCTTCGCGATCCTCACGGGGATCTGGCTGACCTCGTCGCTGTGGTGGTTCACCACCGTCGGCGTCGGCACCTGACGGGAGACCGCGACATGGACGACATCCTCGGCTGCCCGCGCCGGCGGGCGGTGCTCGGCGTGGCCGGCGCCACCGCGCTGCTGGCCGGCTGCCAGACGTACGGCGAACCGGCCGCCCCGGCCGCGCCCCCGCCGGCCGACGGCGCCGCACCCGACGGACCGGCGCGCCCGCTGGCCACGCTGGCCGACATCCCGGTCGGCGGCGGGATGATCCTCGCCGCGGAGGGCGTCGTGCTGACCCGGCCGACCGAGGAGGACGTCCGGGCGTTCTCGGCCACCTGCACCCACCAGGGCTGCACGGTCACCACGGTCCGGGACGGCACGATCGTCTGCGGCTGCCACAACAGCGCCTTCGACATCGCCGACGGCTCGGTGCGCGGCGGCCCGGCCCGGCGGCCGCTGCCCGGGGTCGCCGTGGCGGTCGACGGCGACAGCGTCCGGCTGGCGTGACCCCGGGACGCCCGACAATTCTCGGAAAATGTGGGCGGCCTGCGGAGGCCCGGCGGCCGTTCCCGAGTGGCGGAGACGTCGACGGTCGACCGTCGAAACTTTCGATACCCTTCCGGCGGTACGGGCGCCGACCGGAGGAGAGCGGGATGCCGGACCAGCGGACCACGCTGTCGGAGATCGCCTCCGCCGCCGGGGTGTCCATCCCCACCGTCTCCAAGGTCCTCAACGGCCGGCCGGATGTCTCGCCGGCCACCCGGGCCAGGGTCCAGGACCTGCTCGACCGGCGCGGCTACACCGCCCGCCGCAGCGGCCGGCCGGCCGGTGGCGCCGGCCTGATCGACCTGATCTTCCGGGATCTCGGCAGCCCGTGGGCGATGCAGATCCTCGACGGCGTGGAGGAACTCGCCTACCGCGCCGGCATCGGCGTCGTGGTCTCCGCCGCGCGCGGCCGGCACCGCACCCGCCCCGACCGCCGGTGGATCGAACAGCTCTCCGCCCGCCGCTGCGACGGGGTGCTGCTCGTCCTCTCCGACCTCTCCCCCGGCCAGCACGGTCAGCTCGGCGAGCTCGGCATCCCCGTGGTGATCATCGACCCGGCCGGGCGACCCGACGCCGGAATCCCGTCGGTCGGCGCGACGAACTGGGCCGGCGGCGTCGCGGCCACCGACCATCTGCTCGGTCTCGGGCACAGCCGGATCGCCGTGATCGGCGGCCCGCCCGGCGTCGGGTGCAGTCGGGCCCGCGTCGACGGGTACCGGGCCGCGATGAACGCCGCCGGCCGCCGGGTCCCGGCCGGGTACGTTCGGCACGGCGACTTCCTCGCCCCCAGCGGCCACCGCGAGATGAACGCGCTGCTGGACCTCTCCCGCCCACCGACCGCCGTCTTCGCCTGCGCCGACCAGATGGCCCTCGGCGCCTACGAGGCGCTCCACGAGCGCGGCGCGCGGGTCCCGGACGACATGAGCATCGTGGGCTTCGACGACCTGGACGGCGCCCGCTGGTCCGCCCCGCCGCTGACCACCGTCCGCCAGCCGCTCACCGAGATGGCCGGGATGGCCACCCGGATGCTGCTCTCCCTCATCGCCGGCGAGGAACTGGACAGCAGCCGGATCGAACTGGCCACCCCGCTGATCGTGCGGCAGAGCACCCGCCGGGCGTCCTGAGTCACGGACGGTGCCGCCAGCACCGGGAGCGGACGGGACGGTACAGTGGATCCCTGCACCGGCGCCCCGGCGGGCGTCGCGAGCGAGCGTCAAGCAGCGGCGCTGGTCCCCGGTCCGCACTCCGTGGAGCCGCACCCGCGGCCGACGGGGCGTGGACCGATCCCGTCACGCGCTGCCCGGCTCCGCCGGATCGACCGCGCCGGTTCGCAAGGACGTCAGACGCCATGCCGCAGTCACCGCTGGACCTCGCCGAGGCGCTCGCCCAGCTGGCCATGATCCGCCACGACGAGACGAGCCTCGACGCCGTCCTGACCCGCATCGCCCAGGTGGCCCGGGACAGCATCCCGGGCGCCGCCGAGGTGTCGGTCACCCTGGTCTACGACACCGAGGCGCACACCGCGGCGTACACCGGTGAGCTCGCCCTCCAGCTCGACGAGTGGCAGTACGAGCAGGGTCGGGGGCCGTGCCTGGACGCGGCGACCACCGGCACCGTGATGATCGTCCCGGACATGTCGGCGGAGAGCCGCTGGCCGGAGTGGGCCGCCCGGGCCCACGCCGCCGGGGCCGGCGCCTCGATGTCGATCGGGCTGCCCATCCAGGAGGCGGTGGTCGGGGCGCTGAACGTCTACGGCACGACCGCGGGTGTCTTCGAGGACGTGGCGCAGGCGGCGCAGACCTTCGCCGACCACGCCGCCGTGGCGCTGGCCAACGCCCATCTCTACGACAGCACCGCGACGCTGGCCCAGCAGATGCAGGCGGCGCTGCACAGTCGCGCGGTGATCGAGCAGGCCAAGGGGATCATCATGGGTCAGCGTCGGTGCACCGCCGACGAGGCGTTCGCCATGCTGGCCAAGGTGTCACAGAACTCCAACCGCAAGGTCCGGGACGTCGCCGAGGCGCTCGTCCGTCAGGTCACCCAGGCCCCGTCCGTGCCCGGCCAGCCGGCCCCGCAGCGGGCACCGCGGGCCGATCGCTGACCGTCGGGTCAGCGGTCGGTGCCGCTGGCCCGCGCGACCAGCAGCGCGGCCACGTCGCGCAGCTTGCGGTTGGTGTCCTGGGAGAGCTTCGCCAGGATGCTGAACGCCTCCTCCGCGCTGCACCGCCGCTCCCCCATGATGATGCCCTTGGCCTGTTCAATCACCGCCCGACTCTCCATCGCCACCCGCATCTGCTCCGCCAGTGCGGTGGCGCCGGCGTACAGGTGGGCGTTGGCCAGCGCCACGGCGGCGTACGCGGCGAACCCCTTGGCCAGCTCCACGGAGGCCTCGTCGAACGCGGACGGCGCCCCCGCGTAGATGTTGAGGGTGCCGACCACCGCCTCCTGGATGGGCAGCCCGATCGACAACGAGCTGCCGACGCCCACCGTCCGGGCCCGGGCGGCCCACACCGGCCAGCGGTCCTCGACCGCGGTGTCCGTCACCGACAGCGCGTCGCCGCTGACCGAGGCGTCGAGGCAGGGCCCCCGCCCCTCCTGGTACTGCCACTCGTCCAGTTGCAGGGCGAGGTCCCCGGTGTACGCCACGCTCTCCGCCGTGGTCCCCCGGATCAGCGTCACCGAGGCTTCGATCGCTCCCGGGAGGGTGCGTCGGGCCAGCTCGGCGACGGTCTGGAGCACGTCGTCGACCCCGGCGGTGTCCAGCCGGATCCGGCCGAGTTCGGTCAGGGCGTCCTGCGGGGACATCGGGGTCTCAGCCATTACGGCCCCTCACTGCACAGGCGCCCCTCGTGGGTGCGACGGGGAGGGACGCGCGGCTGGCGTCGGACGTCGGACCGGCGCCCGGCCCGACCCGCGGCGAGCGCTCCGTCCGGACGGAACGGCTGCCGGGGCACGCGACGCCCGGGGGCGCCGCGGCACCCCGAACCCTACTCGCCGTCGTGACCCGTCGCCCTGCGCCAGCCCGACCGCAGGGTGCTCGCCGGCGGCCCGGCCCAGCCCCGGAGGTGTGCGAACGGGCCGCAGCGGGTAGCGTCGGACCGGGTCGAGACACGCGCCCGGGACCAGGCACCCATCGCGGTGCCGCCAGGTCGATCCCAGGGGGCGCGATGTCCACCAGTCCACCCGACGGCCGAGTTCCGGCCGATCCCAGGCTCCTACCCGCTCCGTTCTCCCCGGTGATGACCCTCGCCTGGGAACGCGAGGGCGCCGTCACCGTGGTCCAGGTGCACGGCGAGGTCGACATGAGCAATGCGCATCTGATCGTGGAACTCGCGGCGCACCTGTGCGACGAACCGGGCTCCCGGGTCCTGCTGGACCTCTCCCGGGTGCGCTTCATCGACCTGCACGGGCTGACCGCGCTGACCGAGGCGGAGCACCGGATCCGGGCGGCCGGCGGTGTCCTCACGCTGCGCGACCCGGCGCGCTGCGTCACCCGCCTGATGCGGCTGACCGGAACGACCGCGCCGACCGTCCGGGCGCACCCCGACGGCACGCCACGGGACGGGATGCTCCCGTCCGTGACCGTCGCCGCCCGGCCCGGGCCGGCGCCCGCTCAGCTCAGGTAGGCCGATGGGACCACGTCGGTCAGCCACACCCCGTTGGCGCTGCGGTAGAAAGCGTGGCCGTCCCGGGCCATCGCGGCCGCGTCGACGGCGAGCACCACCACCGCGCCGCCCCGCCGGGCGCCGACCCGCCGGGCCGTCTCCACGTCGGGCGAGAGGTGTACGTGGTGCCGCCCGCCCCGGTGCAGTCCGGTGGCCCGGATGGAGTCGAGGGCGGCGGCGCCGGTGCCGTGGTAGAGGCGGGCCGGCGGCGGCGTCGGGGTCAGGCCCAGCTCGACCGGGAAGGAGTGGCCCTGGTTGGCGCGGATCCGTTCCACCCCGTCGACGCCCCGCTCGATCGCGAAGCGCTGCTTGTCGTTGCCAACGACCACCTGGTCGAGGGCGGCCCGGTCGATCCGCATGGCGGCCAGCAGGTCGGTCACGGCGACCCAGCCGCCCTGGTCCGGGGCGAGGCCGAAGCGTCCGGGGTCGTGCCGCAGCGCCAGAGACATCCGCTTGCTCAGCCGCACCAGCGCACCGCGTTCCATGGTGGCATTGTGCGGCATCGACGCGCCGGTGATCGACGGTTGCCGCCGCGCCCCGGGCGGCCCCGGGGGCGCGGCGTACCGGATCAGAGCGCCGCGTGGACGGCCTCGGCCAGCGAGGTGGGCCGGCGGCCGATCAGCTTCTCCAGGTCCTGCACCGGCACGTACAGCTCGCCGCGGGCCAGGCCCCGGTCGGCGTCGGCGAGGGTGGCCGCGTACGGCTCGGGCAGGCCGGCGGAGACCAGCAGCGCGGTGTACGCCTCGACCGGCAGATCGGTGTAGCCGACCTCGCGGCCGCTCTGCCGGGCCACCTCGGCGGCCAGCTCGGTCAGGGTGAACGCCTCGCCGCCCAGCTCGTAGGTCCGGCCGGCGTGCCCGTCGGTGGTGAGCACCTCGGCGGCGGCCTCGGCGTAGTCGGCGCGGGTGGCGGCGCTGACCCGCCCGTTGCCGGCCGAACCGGCGACCCCGTGGGCCAGGTACGTCGGGAGCTGGCCGGTGTAGTTCTCCAGGTACCAGCTGTTGCGCAGGAGGACGTACGGCAGGCCGGACGCGCGCAGCTCCTCCTCGGTGACCCGGTGCTCGGCGGCCAGCGCCATCTCGGCGGTGTCGGCGTGGGCGATGCTGGTGTAGGCGACCAGTCCGACGCCGGCCTCCCGGGCGGCGGCGATCACGTTGCGGTGCTGCGCCACCCGCCGGCCGGCCTCGCTGCCGGAGACGAACATCAGCTTCTCGGCGCCGGCGAACGCGGCCCGCAGCGACGCCGGGTCGGTGTAGTCGGCGGCCCGGACGACGACGCCCCGGTCGGCGAGATCGCTGAGGCGGCTCACGTCCCGGCCCAGCGCCACGATCTGCCCGGCCGATACGCCCCGGCGCAGCAGCGACTCGACGATCAAGCGGCCCAGCTGGCCGGTGGCACCGGTGACGACGATCGACATGACGGGCTCCTTCGTGCGTGGTTGGGGTTACCCCCGGACCAACGGGAAGCATTTCCCAATACTTCCCGTTGGAGAGTAGGCACCTTGAAGTAAGTCACGCACTGATGGAGAGTGACCACGTGGAACCCGACCCGTTCAACCGCAACTGCGGCAGCCGGCAGGTGCTCGACCGGATCGGCGACCGGTGGAGCGTGCTGGTGGTGCTCACCCTCGCCGAGGGCGACCGCCGCTACGGCGAGCTGGCCGAGCGCATCGGCGGGATCAGCCAGAAGATGCTCACCCAGACCCTGCGCGGGCTGGAGCGCGACGGCATCGTGACCCGTACCGTGCACGCGAGCGTGCCGCCCCGGGTCGACTACGCGCTCACCGATCTCGGCCGCAGCCTGCTGGACCTGGTCTCCGGCCTGGAGGCGTGGGCTACCACCCACCTGGCCGAGGTGGAGCGGGCCCGGGCCCGCTACGACGCCCGCTGACCCGGGCCGGACGGGCACCGACCCCGGCCGGCGGGGCGTTCACCTCAGCGGCCGGACCGGTCCCCCGGACGGGAGAAGCGGGGCGCGTCGGGACCGTCGAGCCGTCCCGGCGGCAGCCGGCGCCCGCAGACCACCAGCAGCAGGTCCTGGGCGAGGCCGCGCAGCGGCGTGCCCTCCCCGAGCCCCCAGTCCAGGTCGGTGGCCCGCAGCGCGACCCCGGAGAGGTCCGTGCCGAAGAACCGCACGTTCCGCGGCGACATGCCGGCCAGCACCAGCGCCACCCGGTCCGGCGGCACCCGACGGTCGAGGCCGAGGCCCACGGTGACGTCCAGACCGTGGACGACGTCGTGGGATAGCGCCCCGCCGACGCCCCCGCCCGGCGGGGTCCACCGGTGGTCGACGTTGTCGGCCACCGCCGCGACCAGCTCGTCGGTCGACATCCGGGCGGCGTCGCGGCGGGCGGCCCGGTCGGCCATCCGGTTGATGTCACCCCGGGCCCGGGCCAGCTCCCACAGCGCGCGGGCCACCGACGTGCGGAACGGCATGGTGGTGTGCGCGACCACCTCCCGTACCCGCCAACCGTCGCAGAGGGTGGGGGCGTCCCACTGCTCCGGTCGCAGGGCCGCCAGCAGTCGGGCCTGCTCGCGGCGCTCGGCCGTCACCGCAGCACGCAGCTCGTCGTCACTCATCGGGTCGCTCTCCTGTCCGATCGGTCCCCCGTCGCGGGGGCTCTCCAGGAGGTACGGGCCGGCCGGCGGAAACTGAGCGGTGCGGGGCCGTCGGTCCCGGCGCGTATGGTCGCGGTGTGCGGGAGGAGACACCGGGCGACGTCCCGTGGGAGCCGCTGCGCACCGAACTCACCGGCTACTGCTACCGGATGCTCGGCTCGGGCTTCGAGGCCGAGGACGCGGTGCAGGAGACGCTGGTGCGGGCCTGGCGGTCGCGGGACCGCTACGACGAGCGGCGCGCCTCCCCACGGACCTGGGTCTACCGCATCGCCACGAACGTCTGCCTGGACATGCTGCGCAGCGCGCAGCGGCGGGCCCGGGCGATGGACCTCGGCCCCGCCGCGACCCCCGGCTCACCCCTCGGCGAGGCCACCCCCGAGCGGTTCTGGGTCCAGCCGGTCCCCGACGCCCGGGTGCTGTCGGAGCACGGCGATCCGGCGGAGCTGGCCCTGCAACGGGAGGCGGTCCGGCTGGCCTTCGTCGCCGCCCTGCAACACCTGCCGCCCCGGCAGCGCGCCGTGCTCATCCTGCGCGACGTGCTCTGCTGGCGGGCCGAGGAGGTCGCCCGGCTGTTGGACAGCAGCGTGGCGTCGGTGACCAGCGCCCTGAATCGGGCCCGCGTCACCCTGCGGGCCGCGAACCCCACCCCCGGGGAGGTGTCGCGCCCCGCCGACGCGGCCCAGCGGCAGTTGCTCGCCCGCTACTGCGCGGCGTTCGAGGAGCACGACGTGGCGACGCTGGTCGCCCTGCTCCACCAGGACGTCATCATGTCCATGCCACCGCTGCGCTGGTGGCTGCGCGGGCGGGACGCGGTCGGGCGGGCGCTGTCGGACCCAGCGGCCGGGTGCGCGGGTGCCCGGCTGCAGCCTGTCGCGGCGAACGGCTCGCCCGCCTTCTGGCAGACCCGCCCCGGCCCGGGCGGCGTCCACACCCCGTTCGCCCTGGTCCTGCTCGACGTGGACGGGGGCACGATCCGGGGCCTCACCAGCTACCTGGACGTCGACCGGCTGCAGCCGTTGTTCCGGCTCCCGTCCGGCGAGCCGCTGGATCCGGCGGCCGGCTGAGTCCCACCTGGACACCCCGGCCCCGCACCGGTCCGGGTGCGACACGCGGACGGCGCCCGGAACGCACTCCCGGGCAGGACGCCGGACGAGAGACCCGGTAAGGAGCGGACGTGAGGGCCGTCATAACGGCTGGACGATCGGCCGGGCGGTGCTGTTAGCCTTTCGGGCAGGTCATGAGCGCCAGCGTCAAGCCCCGGCTCGCTGGCCGGCAACCCTCCTCCACGGTGGGGTGCTCCGGGTGAGGACCAGGCACCGGTGTGGCACCGGTGCAAGCGTGGCCTGGTTCCCAGGTCATCCCCGACCCAGGAGAACCATGTCTGCTCACCGCACCGCCCCGCCCCTGTCCGGCGCGGCCCCGTCGGCCGGACGGTCGGCCGGCGTCGCGCTGGTCAAGCGGCGGCACGTCGACCTGATGCGGGTCTGCAGCGACGGCTGTCGCCGCCCCACCGCGCAGTAGACGACCCCCTCTTCCTCGTACCACTCGCGGCGGTGCGCCCGTCGGGCGCGCCGTCTCCCGGCGTGCCTCCATGCCCGCCGACCGATCAACCCGGAGACACCTGTGCGCTTCCTTCCTGCCCTGTCCAAGGTCGCGGCCCTCGGCGCCGCGGCCGTCCTGGCGGCCACCACGCTGACCGCCTGCGGCGACGACTCCACCAGCGCCGCCGACAACCCGTACGAGCTGCTCCAGCCGGGCGTGCTGCGCGCCGGCACGCTCACCGACGCGCCGCCGAACGTGTATCTCAAGGACGGCAAGTTCACCGGCTTCGACAACGACCTGCTCACCGCCGTCGCCGGCAAGGTCGGCCTCAAGGTGGAGTTCGTCGGCACCGACTTCTCCGCGCTGCTCGCCCAGGTCAACAGCCACAAGTTCGACGTGGGCAGCTCCTCGATCACCATCACCGAGGCGCGTAGGAAGACCGTCGACTTCGGCAACGGCTACGACTTCGGCTACTTCGGACTCGATGTGCCGGCCGGGTCCACGATCACCGGCTTCGACCAGCTCGCCGGCAAGCGGGTGGTCGTCGTCCAGGGCACCGTGCAGGACGACTACGCCACCGGCAAGAACCTCAACCCGGTCCGGGTGCCCGACTACAACGGCGCGTTGAACCAGCTCAAGGCCGGCACCGCCGACGCCTGGATCGCCCCGGCGGAGATCGGCGAGAAGTCCGCCGCCGACAGCAACGGCAAGATCAAGGTGGCCGCGAAGCAGCTCAGCCCCGCCCCGACCGCCTACGCGGTGGCCAAGGGCAACGACAAGCTGCGCGAGGCGCTGAACTCCGGCCTCGACCAGGTGATCGCCGACGGCACCTGGACCCGGCTCCAGGAGCAGTACTACCCGGGCCGGCCGATCCCGGCCGACTTCACGCCGGGCAGCGGCGCGGTCGCCGCGCCGTCGGCCTCGGCCGCCTCCTGACGGTACGGACGACGAGCGAGCAGGGCGGACGGTGACGAACTAGATGGACACGTTAGGCACCCTGTGGGAGACCTTCTTCGACACCGACGCGATGCGCGAGGCGCTGCCCGAGATGCTGACCGTCGGGTTGCCCAACACGCTGATCCTGGCGATCACCGCCGCCCTGCTCGGCTCGCTGTTCGGCATGCTGCTGGCCATCGCCGGCATCTCCCGTACCCGCTGGCTGCGCTGGCCGGCCCGGCTCTACACCGACATCTTCCGCGGCCTGCCGGCAGCGGCGACCATCCTGCTCATCGGCGTCGGCCTGGCGCCGCTGGGCATGGAGGTCTGGGGCCCGAACCCGTACCCGCTGGGCATCCTGGCGCTGTCGCTGATCGCCGCCGCGTACATCGGTGAGATCTTCCGCGCCGGCATCCAGAGCGTGGAGGCCGCCCAGTTGGAGGGCGCCCGGGCGCTCGGCTTCTCCTGGGGCGAGGCGATGCGCCTGGTGATCGTCCCGCAGGGGGTACGCCGGGTGCTGCCGGCCTGGGTCAACCAGCTGATCGCCCTGATCAAGGACTCCAGCCTGGTCTACTTCCTCGGCCTGGTGGCCAGCCAGCGGGAGCTGTTCCGGATCGGCCAGGACTACGCGGCCACCACCGGCAACGAGTCCGCGCTGCTGCTCGCCGGTCTGTTCTACCTGCTGCTCACCGTGCCGCTGACCCACGCGGTGAACGCGATCGACCGGCGGCTGCGCCAGGGCCGTGCGGGGACCGTGCCACCCGAGGACGACGGAGGTCTGGCGGTGGCCGGCGAGGCCGCGCTGCCGACCGGAAAGGACCAGCGATGACCGACACCGCCACCACCACCTCCGTCAGCCTCGCCGTCCGCGACGTGCACCTCGCGTTCGGCGCGAACAAGGTGCTGCGCGGCGCCGACCTCGACGTCGCCCGCGGCGGCACCGCCTGCGTGATCGGCCCGTCCGGCTCCGGCAAGTCGACCCTGCTGCGCACCATCAACCGGCTCATCGAACCGGACCGGGGCGACGTGCTCCTCGACGGGCGCAGCGTGCTGCGCGACGACCCGGACGCACTGCGCCAGCGGGTCGGCATGGTCTTCCAACAGTTCAACCTCTTCCCGCACATGACCGTGCTGCGCAACATCACCCTGGCACTGCGGAAGATCCGGAAACTGCCCGAGGACGAGGCGGTCCGGGTCGCCCGCGCCCAGTTGGAGCTGGTCGGGCTGGCCGCCAAGGCGGACTCCCGGCCCGCGCACCTCTCCGGCGGGCAGCAGCAGCGGGTGGCGATCGCCCGGGCGCTGGCCCTGCAACCGCAGGTGATGCTCTTCGACGAGGCCACCTCCGCGCTCGACCCGGAGCTGGTCAAGGGCGTCCTCGCGGTGATGGCGGACCTGTCTGCCGGCGGGATGACGATGGTGGTGGTCACCCACGAGATGGGCTTCGCCCGCTCGGTCGCCGACACCGTCGCCTTCATGGACCACGGCGTGGTCCTCGAAGCCGGCGAGCCGGCCGCGGTCTTCGAGGCGCCCGAGCACCCGCGGCTGCGCCGCTTCCTGTCCCAGGTGCTGTAGGTCGACCGGGTGCTCACCTCGGTGCTGATGCGGCCGAGTGGCCGGGGCGGCGGGATGCGGTAGCCGGCGACGCGGGCAGAGTGTGACCGGGAAATCGAATCCGGTGATCCCGGCGGCCGGCCCGAACCGGCCGGAGACGACGAGCTTCGGAGGTACGCGTGATCGCTCTGGTGGTCCGCTTCGACATCCGCGACGAGGAGTCGGCGGCCGGCTTCGACGCGTTGACGCGGCAGGCGGTGGCGCAGATCCGGGCCGCGGAGCCCGGCACGCTGGTCTACGCCACGCACCGGGTGGCCGATGAGCCGCTGGCCCGGGTCTTCTACGAGGTGTACGCCGACGAGGCCGCGTTCCAGGCCCACGAGCAGGCTCCGCACGTGATCGCGTTCCACGCGGCGAAGGACCCGCTGGTCGCCGCGCAGCGGGTCGAGTTCCTGGAGCCGGATGTCAGCAAGGGCCTGCCCGACGGCGAGCGGTAGCAGCGACGCCGCCCCCGGTGAACGGGGGCGGCGTCGTCGGACGTGGCGGCGGCAGCCGTCAGGTCATGTCGTCGTGGCGGCGGCAGCCGTCAGGTCATGTCGTCGTAGCGGCGCTCGATCGGCGCCGGCGCGGCGACCGGGGCGGGCGCCTCGATCGGGCCGGAGAAGTCGACCCGGGAGCCGGCGGCAACCGGCTCGTCGTCCAGCTCCAGCGGCGACACCTCGTCGTCACCGAGGCCCGAGTAGACCTCCTTGCCGCGGCCCTTGCGCCGGTCGTTGAGGAAGGCGATGCCGACCGCGCCGAAGTAGAGCGCGGATAGGCAGATCGCCAACGCCGTCATGCCGAACGGATCCGGCGTCGGCGTGACGACGGCGGAGAAGGCGAAGAACACGAAGATCGCCACTCGCCACCAGCTGAGCAGCTTGCGCGCGCTGACCAGGCCGACGAAGTTGAGCATCAGCGCGACCAGCGGGAACTCGAACGCCACCCCGAACAGCAGGATCAGGTTGGTGACGAACGAGATGTAGCGGGTCACTTCGAGGGTGGTGGCGATGTCCGGGCCGGAGATGTCGAGCAGGAACTCCAGGCCCTTGGTGGTGACGAAGAAGGCCAGCACGGCGCCCGCCGCGAAGAGCGGCGCGGCGAGCGCCGTGAAGATGTAGGCGTACCGCCGCTCGTGCCGGTGCAGGCCCGGCGCGATGAACGCCCAGAGCTGGTAGAGCCAGACCGGCGCCGCGATGATCAACCCGACCCAGAGGCCGATCTTCAGGTTGAGGAGGAAGAGATCGGCCACGCCGAGCTGGACGAACTTGCACTGCCCGGTGGCCGGGTCGATCGCCTGCGGCAGGTCACAGTAGGGCTTGGAGAGCAGATGCCGCACCGGCCCGGCCAGCCAGATGCCGAATCCGAAGCCGACCATGATCGCCAGCGAGGCGCGGAAGAGACGGTTGCGCAGCTCACGGATGTGCTCCATGAGCGTCATCGACCCGTCGGCGGCCCGTTCGAACTCGCTCGGGCCGCGCTTACGAAGCGCGAAGGCCACGGTGGTCGGGCCTTTCGGTCAGTTCTCGCGGACGCGCTGCACCGGGTCGACCGGCGGGGCGACCGGCTGCTGCGGCTGCGGGGCGTACTGCTGCTGCGGCTGGGCGTAGGGCTGCCCGCCGTACGGCTGCTGCTGCGGCGGCTGCTGGCCCGCGTACGGCGGCAGCGGCTGGTAGCCGGCCTGCGCGTCGGCCTTCTCGGCCAGGTCGCGGTCGTCGTCCTGCAGGCTCTTGGTCTCCGCCTTGATGATCCGCAGCGAGCGGCCCAGCGAGCGGGCCGCGTCGGGGAGCCGCTTCGCGCCGAAGAGCAGAATCAGCACGACCACGAGTACGGCGATGTGCCACGGCTTGAGGGCACCCATGGGAAGCTCCAGTCGCTCTGTGTCGAAGGGTGTGTCGCAGCCCATCGTACGTGCGTCGAGAGCCGTTGCCACCCGCCGGGCCACTGCCAACGGTGCCCGGCCGGTGAAGTCTTGACCACCCCGGGATGTCCCGTCAACCACCTGGACACGTTCATCCGTACGCGAAACGGACGCCGATCGCGCAGCCGGCGCGCGATGCACCGACCGTGATCGATCACTTCCCCCGCTTGGCCTTGATCAGCTCGATCCGCTCCTGCGCGACGGCCGCGCGCTGCTGCAACGCCTCGGCCCGCTCCTGGAGCACCTCGGCCGACGCCCGCAGCGTCTCCGCCTCGGCCTGGCGCCGCTGCAGCGCCACCGCCGCCCGGCGCAGCCGGGGCAGCCGCGCCAGCACCGGCCGGACCGCCAGGGCCAGCACGACGAGCGCGAACAGCACCACCGCGAGCACGATCCACTTCACCACGGCGGTCAGCCTACTGGGTGACCGCCGGCTCCGCCGGATCGGCCGACGGCGCGCCGCCCACCGGGCTGGCGTACGCCTCGAGCGCGGCGGCCGCCTGCGCGCGCACCTGCTCGGCCAGCTCGACCGGGGCGACCACCGTCACGTCGGGCCCGAGCCCCAGCACGAACCGGCGGGCCCAGCCCAGGTCGGTCACCCGCAGCGAGACCAGCCAGTGGTCCCCGTCGGCGTCGATCCGTTCGCACGGGTAGTACTCGGTGATCCACCGCTCCCCCCGGCCGATCCGCACGGTGATCAGCGGCAGGTCGGGCGTGGGACGGAACACCCCGTCGCTCAGGTCGTGCGGGCGCGCCTGCGGCGGCACCACGGCCGGCTCGTCCAGCTCCGCGACCGCGTCGATCCGGTCGGCCCGGAACAGCCGGACCGCCTCGGCCCGGCGACACCACGCCTCGACGTACGCCCGGCCGTCGACCATGAGCATCCGCAGCGGGTCGATGGTCCGCTCGGTGCTCTCGTCCCGGGCGGCGGTGTAGTAGGTGATCCGCAGCGCCCGGCGCCGCTCCACCGCGTCGCGCAGCTCGCGTACCCGCTTGCTCTCCCCGGGCAGCCGCACCGCCACCGGCGCGCCGACCAGGTCGCCGGCGGCGTTCTCGATCTTGGCGAGGGCCCGTTCCACGGCCTCCCGGTTGGCCACCCCGGGCGTCTCGGCGAGCATCCGCAGCGCCACCACCAGGGCCAGCGCCTCGTCCGGGGTGAGCCGCAGCGGCCGGTCGATGCCGGCGTCGTAGGTGATGGTGACCCGGTCGCCGTCGAAGGCCATGTCGATCAGGTCACCCGGACCGTACCCGGGCAGCCCGCAGACCCAGAGCAGCTCCAGGTCCTCGCGCAGCTGCCGCTCGGTGACCCCCAGGTCGTCGGCCGCCTCGGCGATCTCGATGCCGGGGCGGGCCAGCAGGTAGGGCACCAGGTTGAGCAGCCGGGCCAGCCGGTCGGCCGAGGTCCGGGAGGCGCCGCGGGCGGCGGGGCGGGTCACCGGGCACCCCCGGTCACGGTCAGCTCGTCGTGCCGGGCGGCGATCTCCTTGAGCCGCTGGATCACCGCGTCGCGCACCTCCGGCGGGTCGAGCACCCGCACGTCCGGGCCGTACCCGACGAGCTGGCCGGCGAGGTGCTCCGGGTCGGCGTACGGCAGCACCAGCCGGTCGCCGTCCGGCCCGGGCCCGCTCTGCACCGCCCAGCGCCGCAGGCCTGCGGCCCGACCCGGGGCGACCAGCACGGTGGCCCGGCCGGTCCGCTCGACCGGCCCGGACCAGCGGGCCACGTGGCTGATCAGGTCGACGCCGGCCGGCGGCTGGTAGCCGCCCGGTTCGCCGGTCACCCGGACCGCGCCCACCACCCGGGAGAGCCGGAAGCAGCGGGTCGCCTCCCGGTCCAGGTCGTGGCCGACCACGTACCACCGGCCACGCCAGCAGACCACGCCCCACGGCTGGAGGCGGCGGCGGGTCGGATCGTCGCGGTCGGGCACCCGGTAGTCGAAGTTGACCTGGCGCCGGTCCCGGGCGGCGGCGGTCAGCGGCGCGAACGACGGGTCCACGGTGACCATGGGCTCCAGGCCCAGGGTGGCCTGGGGGTCCACGTCGACGCCGGCGGCGCGCAGCTTGGCCAGCCCGGAGGAGGCGGCGGCAGCCAGCCCGGCGTGCTGCCAGAGCCGGGCGGCGATGCCCACGGCCGCGGCCTCGTCCGGCGCGAGCGGAATGTCCGGCAGCGCGTACTCCCGGTGCGCGATCCGGTAGCCGGGCTCGGCGTCGAAGACGCTGGCCGTGCCCGTCTCCAGCGGCACCCCCAGCTCCCGCAGCTCGGCCTTGTCCCGCTCGAACTTGCGCTGGAAGGCCTCGTGCTCCTTGGGGTCGTCCGGATCGTGCTCGTAACCGGGCACGGTCGCGGCGATCTGCGCGGCGGTCAGGAACCGTCGCGTGGACAGCAGGCAGATCACCAGGTTGACCAGGCGTTCGGTACGGCTGCGCGACACGTGTGAACGCTAGCAGCCCACACGTCGCGCGGGTGCACCCGCGCGGGCGCGGCGTGTGGTGGACCTCCGCGTCCACTCCCGGGGCGACGTCGACCGGACAGACTTAGGGTGACCGCATGTCGGAAGCGGAAGTCAAGACCGAGAGCGTCGGCACCGTCGTCGTCGCCGGTGCGGCGAACCTCGCCATCGCCATCGCCAAGCTGGTCGCCGGGCTGATCTCCGGCTCCGCGGCGATGCTCTCCGAGGCCGCCCACTCCGTCGCCGACACCACCACCGAGGTGCTGCTCTACCTGGCGCTGCGCCGGGGCGCGCGGCCCGCGGACACCCGGCACCCCTTCGGGTACGGCAAGGAGAGCTACGTCTGGGCGTTCCTCGCCGCGCTCTTCACCTTCGTCGCCGGCGCCGGGTTCGCCATCACCCACGGCGTGACCACCATCCTCGTGCACAAGCACACCGGCAACTACCTGGCGTCGTACATCGTGCTGGCGGTCTCCTTCGCCATAGAGTCGATCTCCCTGACCCGGGCCGCCCGGCAGATCCGCCGCGAGTCCCGCCGCTGGCGGACCACCCCGCGCCGATTCCTGTGGCTGACCGCCGACACCACGGTCAAGGCGGTCTTCCTGGAGGACAGCGCCGCCCTGACCGGCCTGCTCATCGCCGGAATCGGGCTCGGCCTGTCGGAATACACCGACGACGAGCTCTGGGACGGCCTGGCCTCGATCGCGATCGGCCTGCTGCTGCTGGTGGTGGCCACGATTCTCGCCAAGAGCAACCTGTCGCTGCTGGTCGGCCGGGCCGTGCCCGAGCGGCTGCACCGGGAGATCGAGCGGGAGCTGGCCGGCCTGCCCACGGTCAACCGGATCGACACCCTGATGACGATGCAGCTCGGCCCGGAGGACATCCTGGTCGCCGCCAAGGTCGACTTCCACGACGACGCCACCGGCGCGGACATCGAGGCCGCCGCCGACGAGGCGGAGCGCCGGCTCACCGAGCGCTACCCGGAGATCGGGTACGTCTTCCTCGACCCCACCCGCTCGATGCCCGGCAAGGACGGCCGGCGGGCCCGACGGACCCAGGACGAGCAGGAACGGCCGGTGGACCAGGAGACCCGGCCGACCGGCCAGCCCTGAGCCGCCGCCCCCGGGAGCGGCGCCCGGCGGCGTCGCCGATAGCGTCGCCGGCATGGTGCGATGGCGCTCGGGAACGGTCACGACGGTACGGCGGCGCTGGGCCGGCGCGGTGGAACTCGACGTCGCCCTGCCCGACGGGGCCACCATGCGGGCCCTGGCCTACCCCGCGCTGGTCGGCGACCCGGAGCCCGGCGACCGGGTGCTGCTCAACGCCGGCGCCCTGCTGATGGGCCTCGGCACCGGCGGGTACGCGCTGGTCGTGGCGCTGCCCGACCGGCTGCCCGCCGACCCGCCGCAGGGCGGCGACACCCGCGACGCCGGGCACCTGGTCAAGGCCCGGTACACCCCGCTGCAACCGATCATGCTCGGCGTCGACGAGGAGGCCTCGCCGCACCACGAGCTGCTCGCCGCCGCGGAGGGACTGGACGGGTTGCCGGTGGTCACCGCCGACCTGCACTCGGCGCTGCCGGCGATCCTGGCCGGCGTCCACGCCGACGCCCCCGGGGCCAGGGTGGCCTACCTGCTCACCGACGGCGGGGCGCTGCCCGCCTGGTTCTCCCGCACCCTGGACGGGCTGCGCGACCGCCTGGTCGGCACGGTCAGCGTGGGGCAGGCGTTCGGCGGTGACCTGGAGGCCGCCACCCTGCACAGCGGGCTGCTGGCCGCCCGGCACGTGCTCCGCGCCGACGTGGCGATCGTCGCCCAGGGCCCCGGCAACCTGGGCACCGGCACCCGGTGGGGCTTCTCCGGGGTGGCCGTCGGCGAGGCGGTGAACGCGGTGGCCGCGCTCGGCGGTCGGCCGGTCGGCTCACTGCGGATCTCCGACGCCGACCCCCGCCCCCGGCACCGGGGGGTGTCGCACCACAGCCTCACCGCGTACGGCCGGGTCGCCCTGGCCCCGGCGGACCTCGTCGTGCCGGCGGACCTGGCACCGGCGCTGGCCGCCGAGGTGGACGCCGCGCTGGCCCCGCTCGCGGCGCGGCACGCCCTGGTCCGGGTGCCCACCGACGGCCTGGACGACGCGCTGCGCGCCCTGCCGGTGAAGCTGTCCACGATGGGTCGTGGCCTGGACGCCGACCACGCCTACTTCCTGGCCGCGGCGGCGGCCGGACGGCACGCGGCGGGCCTGCCGGGCTGAGCGCCGGGGGGCGGGTCAGCCGACGAGGAAGATGAGGGCGAACCAGCCCCCGACGATGGCGACCAGGGCGACCACCAGCACCCAGGTCGGCACGGTGTATTCGCCGCGACGGTTGCGCGCGATCTCCTCGCGGATCTTCTCGCGCCGACGCTCGACCCAGTTCAGCTTCTCGGCGCCGCGCTCGCGGTCGGAGGATTCGGAAGTGTTCATCGCCACGCCAGCGTACCGGTGGGCCGGCGGCCGGTGCGTGCCGCACCGGCCGCCGGAACGTCACATGCTGGCGATCAGCCGCTCGACCCGCTCGTCGTACGCCCGGAACGGGTCCTTGCAGAGCACAGTGCGCTGGGCCTGGTCGTTGAGCTTCAGGTGCACCCAGTCGACGGTGAAGTCGCGCCGCTTCTCCTGGGCGTGCCGGATGAACTCCCCGCGCAGCCGGGCCCGGGTGGTCTGCGGCGGGGTCTCCTTCGCCTCGAAGATCTCCGGGTCGGTGGCGATCCGGTCCACGTCGCCGCGCCGCTCCAGCAGCGCGTAGAGGCCCCGGCCCCGGCGCACGTCGTGGTAGGCCAGGTCCATCTGGGCCACCCGGGGGTGGGACAGCGACAGGTCGTGCTTGCGCTGGTAGCGCTCGATCAGGCGCAGCTTGGTCACCCAGTCGATCTCCCGGGAGACCGGCTCCAGGTCACCGGTCTCCACCGCGCGCAGCACCCGGCCCCAGAGCTCCACCACCCGCTTGGCGGTCTGGTCGCCGCCGCGCCGCTCCACGAACTCGGTCGCCTTGGCGAGGTATTCCTGCTGGATCTCCAGCGCGCTGACCTCCTTGCCGGAGGCCAACCGGACCTTGCGCCGGCCGGTGATGTCGTGCGACACCTCGCGGATCGCCCGGATCGGGTTCTCCAGCGACAGGTCGCGCATCACCACGCCGGCCTCGATCATCCGCAGCACGATGTCGGCGGAGCCGACCTTGAGCAGCGTGGTGACCTCGTTCATGTTGGAGTCGCCGACGATGACGTGCAGCCGGCGGTAGCGCTCGGCGTCGGCGTGCGGCTCGTCGCGGGTGTTGATGATCGGGCGGCTGCGGGTGGTCGCCGAGGAGACGCCCTCCCAGATGTGCTCGGCCCGCTGGGACAGGCAGTAGACCGCCCCGCGCGGGGTCTGCAGCACCTTGCCGGCGCCGCAGATCAACTGTCGGGTGACCAGGAAGGGGATCAGCACGTCGGCGAGCCGGCCGAACTCGCCGTGCCGGGACACCAGGTAGTTCTCGTGGCAGCCGTACGAGTTGCCGGCCGAGTCGGTGTTGTTCTTGAACAGGTAGATCTCGCCCGCGATGCCCTCGTCGTGCAGCCGCTTCTCCGCGTCGATGAGCAGCCCTTCGAGGATCCGCTCACCGGCCCGGTCGTGGGCGACCAGGTCCACCACGGAGTCGCACTCGGGGGTGGCGTACTCCGGGTGGGATCCGACGTCGAGGTAGAGCCGGGCCCCGTTGCGCAGGAAGACGTTGCTCGACCGCCCCCACGACACGACGCGGCGGAAGAGGTACCGGGCTACCTCGTCGGGGGACAACCGTCGCTGCCCCCGGTAGGTGCAGGTGACGCCGTACTCGGTCTCGAGGCCGAAGATTCGCCGCTCCATGGTGTGACATTAGCCGCCCGGAGGCCCCGTTCGTCACTGTCGCGGCACAGCTCATCCTCTCCGGTCGATCAAATCCCGTCCGAGTACGACATTCCGTCCGGCCCGAGCCCGGCGGTGAACGACCGGCAGACGGCGAAGTCGGGCAGCAGCCCGGACTCCCGGGCCCGCGCCAGGGTCGGCGCGGCGTCGTCCCGGGCGGAGAGCTGCGGCACCTCGGCCGGCCACTCGATCGCCAGGTCCTCGTCGAGCGGGTGCACCGCGTGCTCGCCGCTCGGGTTGTAGGTGGTGGAGCAGAGGTAGCTGAGCGTGGCGTCGTCGGTCAGCGCGCAGAAGCCGTGCCCCAGCCCCTCGGCGAGGTAGACCGCGCGGCGGTCGGCGTCGTCCAGCCGGACGCCCTCCCACCGCCCGAAGGTCGGCGAGCCGACCCGCAGGTCGACGATCACGTCGAGCACCGCCCCGCGTACGCAGGTGACGTACTTGGCCTGGCCGGGTGGGACGTCGGCGAAGTGGATGCCGCGCACCACGCCGCGGGCCGAGACCGACAGGTTTCCCTGGGCCAGCCGCAACGGGTGGCCGACCGCCTCGGCGAGCCGGTCGAAGCGGTACCACTCCGTGAACAGCCCGCGCGGGTCGCCGTGCTGCTGGGGGGTGATCTCCCAGGCGCCCTCGATGCTCAGCGGACGGATCTTCATCGGGCCGCCTCCGACCCCTCGGCCAGCAGGCCGAGCAGGTAGTCGCCGTAGCCGCTCTTGGCCAGCGGCGCGGCCAGCTCACGCAGCCGCGCGTCGTCGATCAGGCCGGCCCGCCAGGCCACCTCCTCGACGCAGCCGATCTTCATGCCCTGCCGCTCCTCGATCACCCGGACGAACTCGCCGGCCTGCATCATCGAGGTGAAGGTGCCGGTGTCCAGCCAGGCGGTGCCCCGGTCCAGCACGGTCACCGACAGCTCGCCGGACTCCCGGTACACCTCGTTCACCGCGGTGATCTCCAGCTCGCCCCGGGCGCTCGGGGTGAGCTTGCGGGCGATGTCGACGACCCGGTTGTCGTAGAAGTACAACCCCGGCACCGCGTACCGGGACTTCGGCTTCTCCGGCTTCTCCTCGATCGACAGGACCCTGCCGTCGACGTCGAAGTCCACCACCCCGTACGCCTCCGGGTTGGCCACCGGGTACGCGAAGACCCGGCCGCCGACCAGGTCGGTGTTGGCGGCGAGCTGCCGGCCCAGGCCGGCGCCGTGGAAGATGTTGTCACCCAGGATCAGCGCGACCGGCTCGTCACCGATGAAGTCCGCACCGAGCACGAAGGCCTGCGCGATGCCCTCCGGGCGGGGCTGGGCGACGTACTCCAGGCGCAGGCCCCACTGGGAGCCGTCGCCGAGCAGCCGTTGGAACTGGGCCTGGTCCTCCGGCGTCGTGATGACCAGGATCTCCCGCACCCCGGACATCACCAGGGTGGAGAGCGGGTAGTAGATCATCGGCTTGTCGAAGACCGGCATCAGCTGCTTGGACACCGCCCGGGTGATCGGCCAGAGTCGGGAGCCGGTGCCACCGGCGAGAAGGATTCCACGCACCCGCGGAGCGTACCGGCCGCGATGTGAACCGGACACCAGGGTCACGGGCACCTGAGAGGCAGGTCAGCTCGCGTACACTTCCGGACCCGTGAGGATCCTCGTCACCGGCGGAGCCGGATTCATCGGGTCGGAGTACGTACGGATGCTGCTGGGTGTGCCCGGCGGTGATGCCGCCGGGGTGCCCGACGTCGGGCCCACCGCGGTGACCGTGCTGGACAAGCTCACCTATTCCGGCAACCTGGCGAACCTCGCCCCGGTCCGCGACGATCCGCGGCTGCGGTTCGTGCAGGGCGACATCTGCGACCCGGTCGTGGTCGACGAGGTGGTCGCCGGCCACGACGTGATCGTGCACTTCGCCGCCGAGTCGCACGTCGACCGGTCGATCGCCGGGGCCGCGCCCTTCGTCACCACCAACGTGCTGGGCACCCAGACCCTGCTGGACGCCGCGCTGCGGCACGGCACGGGCCGCTTCGTGCACGTCTCCACCGACGAGGTGTACGGCTCGATCGACTCCGGTTCCTGGACGGAGACCTGGCCGCTGGCGCCGAACTCCCCGTACTCGGCCTCGAAGGCCGGCTCCGACCTGCTCGCCCTGGCGTACCACCGCACCCACGGCATGGACGTGGTGGTCACCCGCTGCTCCAACAACTACGGGCCGTACCAGTTCCCGGAGAAGGTCATCCCGCTCTTCGTGACGAACCTGCTCGACGGGGGCACCGTGCCGCTCTACGGCGACGGCGGCAACGTCCGGGACTGGCTGCACGTGCACGACCACTGCCGGGGCATCGCGCTGGCGCAGCAGAAGGGGCGCGCCGGCGAGGTGTACAACATCGGCGGCGGCACGGAGCTGAGCAACAAGGAGCTGACCGGCCGGCTGCTGGAGGCCTGCGGCGCCGGCTGGGACCGGGTCGTCCCGGTCGCCGACCGCAAGGGCCACGACCGCCGCTACTCGCTGGACATCACCAAGATCAACACCGAGCTGGGGTACGCCCCGAGCATCGACCTGGACCGCGGCCTGGCCGAGACCGTCCGCTGGTACCGGGACAACCGGGCCTGGTGGGAGCCGCTGAAGGCGGCGAAGACGGCATGACCCGCGTCCTCGTCACCGGCGCCGGCGGGATGCTCGGCCGGGACCTGCTGGCCGTCCTGGCGCACCGCCCGGACCTGACGGTGACCGCCGCGACCCGCAAGGAGCTCGACGTCACCGACGCCGCGGCGGTCCGGGTCGCCGTCACCGGCCACGACGTGGTGCTCAACGCGGCGGCCTGGACCGACGTCGACGGGGCGGAAACCGACGAGGCGGCGGCCACCGCGGTCAACGGCGACGCCGTGGCGCACCTCGCCGCCGCCTGCGCCGCCACCGGCGCCCGGCTGCTGCACGTCTCCACCGACTACGTCTTCCCCGGCGACGCCACCAGCCCCTACCCGGAGGACGCCCCCACCGACCCGGTCAACGCGTACGGGCGCAGCAAGCTCGCCGGCGAACGGGCGGTGACCCGGCTGCTGCCCGACACCGGGTACGTGGTGCGCACCGCCTGGCTCTACGGCGCGCACGGGCCCAACTTCGTGGCCACCATGCTGCGCCTCGCCGGGCAGCGCGACCACCTCGACGTGGTCGACGACCAGCAGGGCCAACCCACCTGGTCGTACGCCCTGGCCACCCAGCTCGTCGCGCTGGCCGACGCCGCGCTCGCCGGCCGGGCCGCCGCCGGCACCTACCACGGCACCTGCTCCGGGCACACCACCTGGTACGGGCTGGCCCGGGCCACGTTCACCCTGGCCGGACTCGACCCGGACCGGATCCGACCCACCACCAGCGACCGGTATCCACGTCCCGCCCCCCGCCCCGCGTACAGTGTGCTATCGCACGACCGCTGGGCCGCCGCCGGCCTGCCCGCGCTGCCGCACTGGCGCGACACCCTGGCCGACGCGTTCGACTCCGCCACTCCACCCGCCCCGTGGAAGGTCGCATGAAGCTCACCCTGGTCACCGGACTGACCGGCCTGATCCTGCTCGGGACGATCGTCGAGCTGCTGCGCCGTCGCCAGCTCCGGGAGAAGTACGGCATGCTCTGGCTGGGCGTGCTGGTCATCGTCATCCCGCTGTCGCTGTTCCCCCGACTGCTCGACAACGTCGCCGGCTTCCTCGGCGTGGTCTCCGGCGTCAGCCTGGTGCTCTTCCTCGGCATCGTCTTCCTCCTGCTGGTCTGCGTGCACCTGAGCTGGGAAGTCAGCGCCCTGGAGGAGGAGACCCGCACCCTCGCCGAGGACTTCGCCCTGCTCCGCGCCGAGATCGACGCGGAACGGGCGGCCCGGAACGGCGCCGCGCGCGACGGGCTGGTGTCCCACGATGGTTAACGGCAAGCGCACCCTGATCATCATCCCGGCGCTCAACGAGGCCGGCTCCATCGCCGACGTCGTCGGCGAGGTCCGCGGCGAACTGCCGGGCGTGGACGTCCTCGTCGTCGACGACGGCTCCACCGACCGCACCGCCGCCGTGGCGGCCGCCGCCGGCGCCCTGGTCGCCAAACTCCCGTACAACCTCGGGGTGGGCGGGGCCATGCGGCTCGGCTACCGGTACGCCCGCGACCACGACTACGACGTGGCCGTCCAGATCGACGCCGACGGCCAGCACGACCCCCGCTACGTGCCCAAGCTGGTCGACCTGCTCGACGAGAACGACCTGGTCATCGGCGCCCGGTTCGCCGGGGAGGGCGACTACATCGTTCGCGGCCCACGCCGCTGGGCGATGGTGATGCTCTCCGCGGTGCTCTCCCGGATCGCCCGCACCCGGCTCACCGACACCACCTCCGGGTTCCGCGCCGCCAACCGGCGGGTCATCGAGATGTTCGCCGGCTGGTACCCGGCCGAGTACCTCGGCGACACCGTGGAGACGCTCGTGCACACCGCCCGGCGCGGATACCGGATCCGCCAGGTGCCGGTGGCGATGCGCCGGCGGATGGCCGGCACCCCCAGCCACTCCCCCGCCAAGGCCATGATCTACCTCGGCCGCGCCTTCGCCGTGCTCACCCTCGCCCTCATCCGCCGGTGATCCGTCGACTGAAGGACCTCGTCCCACCCGGCACCCTCGCCGTGGGCGTCGGGCTGGCCCTGCTCGGGCTGGCCTCCTACGTCCACCTCGCGGTGGCCGGGCACGCCCTGGACGCCGCCGACTACTCGTCGCTGTCGGTGCTCTGGTCGATCGTGTTCACCCTCGGTATCGGCGTCTTCCTCCCCTTCGAGCAGGAGACCGCCCGGGTGGTCGCCGCCCGCCGCAGCCAGGGCCTGCCACCCGGGCCGGTACTCAGCCGCGCCAGCGTGCTCGCCGTCACCGTCCTCGCGGTGATGGCCGTGGCGGTCCTCGCCGGCCACCGGACGATCGCCGACCGGCTCTTCGCCGGCGACGACACCATGGTCGCCGTGCTGATCGGCGCGCTCGCCGCGACCGCCGTCTCCTACACCACCCGCGGCGTCCTCGCCGGCCTCGGACACTTCCCCTGGTACGGCACCCAGCTCGGGGTCGACGGCGGCCTGCGGATCGCGATGGTCGCCCTGCTCGGCCTCACCGGCGTCACCGACCCGGTCTGGTACGGCGCGGTACTCGTCGCCGCCCCGCTGCTCGCCGTCCTGGTCACCCTCCCGCCGGTGCTGCGCGCCGTCGGCGGCGGCGTACCGGTCGCCTGGAGCGCCCTGCTGCACGGCCTCGGCCTGCTCGCCGTCTCCAGCCTGCTCTCCCAGGCGGTGGTCAACGTCGGCGTGATCAACGTACGGCTGCTCGCCCCGTCCGACGTCGCCACCGCCGGGGCGCTGCTCTCCGCGCTGGTGCTGGTCCGCATCCCGCTCTTCGTCTTCGGCTCACTGCAGGCGTCCCTGCTGCCCGGCCTGGCCACCTCCGCCACCACCGGCGACCGTGCCGCCTTCCACGGCCTGCTGCGCCGCGCCCTGGGCATCGTCACCGCGCTCGGCGTCACCGGCGCGATCGGCGCCGTGCTGCTCGGCCCCTGGCTGGTCCGTACCCTCTTCGACGCCCCCGACGTGCTCGGCCACGGCGACTTCGCCTGGCTGGCCGTCGCCACCCTCGCCTACCTGTGGGCGATGGTGCTCGGCCAGGCGCTGCTCGCCCTCGACCGGCACCGCGCGCAGGCACTCGCCTGGACCGTCGGCGTGGCCGCCCTGGTCGCCGTCACCGTCACCCCGGCGCCGGTGGCGCTGCGGGTCGAACTGGCGTACACCGCCGCCTCCGTCGTGGTCGTCGCCGTCATGGCGCTGCTGCTGCGCGGCGGCTCCCCCACCCCCGCACCGACGCGGCCCCTCGACGAGGCGGCCACCGCTGGAGTATCCGGAGGCCCGCGATGACCCACCCACAGGTGACCGCCGTGATGCTGGCCTACGGCGCGGAGCCCTACCTGGTCGACGCCGCCCGGGCCGTCCTCGACTCCACCGGCCTCGACCTCGAGCTGATCGTCGTGGACAACGGCTGCACCGGCGACGGCATCGACATCGTCAAGGGTCTCCCCGGCGTCCGGGTGATCCGCCCCGAGACGAACACCGGCTACTCCGGCGGCTGCCGGATCGGCGCGGCCGAGGCGACCGGCGAATGGCTCGCCTTCGTCAACTCCGACGCGATCGTCGCACCCGACGCCCTGGCCAGGACCGTCGCCGTCGCCGGCGAACCCGGCGTCGGCGCGGCGATGGCCTCCATCCGGCTCGCCGAGAACCCCGAGATCATCAACACCTCCGGCAACCCGCTGCACTTCATCGGCCTCTCCTGGGCCGGCGGCAACGGCCAACCCGCCAGCGCGCACGCCGTGCGCACCACCGTCCCCTCGGTCAGCGGCTGCTGCTTCGTCATCAACCGCGAGCTCTGGCGGGAGCTGGACGGCTTCGCCGCCGAGTACTTCGCCTACCACGAGGACACCGAACTCAGCCTGCGGCTGTGGCAGCGCGGGCTCCGCCAGGAGTACGTCCCGGACGCCGTGGTCGTGCACCACTACGAGTTCTCCCGCAACAAGCTCAAGCACTACCTGCTCGAGCGGAACCGGCTGATCTCCCTGCTCACCGCGTACGAGACGCGGACCCTGGCGGTGCTCGCGCCGATGCTGCTGCTCACCGAGGCGGCCATGCTGGTCGCCGCGCTGCTCGGCGGCTGGAGCCGGGAGAAGGTCCGCGGCTGGGGCTGGCTCTGGGCCAACCGTGCCTGGTTGCGCGCGCGCCGCCGCCGGCTCCAGGACGAGCGGACCGTGCCCGACGGGCTGATCGCCGAGCTGATGACCGCGAAGGTCGACCCGTCGAACGTCGAGTCGCCCCCCGGCATGGCCATCTACAACGTCATCGCCGCCGGCTACTGGGCCGCCGCGAAGCCGCTGCTGCGCACGCGCTGAGTCAGGTCCCGCCGCCGGCCGCGGCCCACGCGGCCCGGACACGCCGCAGGGGCCGGGATGACACCCCGACCCCCGCGTGACGTGCGCGCGCTACGCCTCCGGCTGCTCCGGCCGAACACCCTCCAGGTCGGCCGACCCGGCGGACGTCGTCGGCTTGTGCGCCTCCTCCGTGGGCACGGTCGGCGTCTTCGCCCGCCCACCGGCCGGCGCCGCGTCGGCCGACGCGTCGCCGTCCAGCAGCCCGGTCAGCGCCGCCCCGGTCACCCGCCGGAACGTACGCCCCACCCGGCCGCGATCCAGCACCGCCACCTCGAGCTGGTTGGCGGCGATCGTCCGGGAGGCGCCGCCCTCACCGCCGACGCTGCTCAACGCCTGCACGGCCACCTTGACCGCCTCGCTGAGCGACATCTCCGGCCGGTGCTGCGCCTTGAGCACCCCGGTGATCGCCTCAGCCTGGCCGCCCATCGCCATCCGACCCGGCTCGTCGTTGACCGAGCCGTCGTAGGTGATCCGGTACAGCTCGTCGTCCTCGGCGGTGGCACCGACCTGCGCCACGCAGATCTCCACCTCGAACGGCTTGGACTGCTCGGTGAAGATGGACCCCAGCGTCTGCGCGAACGCGTTCGCCAGGGCCCGGCCGGTGACGTCGCGCCGGTCGTAGCTCAGGCCGTTCAGGTCGGCCATCCGCACCCCGGCGCGGCGCAGGTTCTCGAACTCGTTGTAGCGACCGACCGCGGCGAAGCCGATCCGGTCGTAGATCTCACTGACCTTGTGCAGGGCGCTGGAGAGGTTCTCCGCGACGAAGAGCACCCCACCGGCATAGCTGAGGACCACCGCGCTCCGGCCCCGGGCGACGCCCTTGCGGGCCAGCTCGGAGCGGTCGCGCATGATCTGCTCGGGCGAGGCGTAGAACTGCATGGCCACGGCGGCGGTTCTCCTTCGGGCGCTGTGCTGACGACTGCTGACAGGTGGACGGGAGCGGGGTCAGCCGCCCGGGTTCTCCATCCGGCCGGCGACGACCGACTCGGCGATCGCCGCCGTCTCGGCGTCGGTGAGCCGGTGGGTGCCCTCGGCCGTCGCCGTCATCACCACCGGGTAGATCCGACGGGTGAGGTCCGGCCCGCCGGTGGCGGTGTCGTCGTCGGCGGCGTCGTAGAGCGCCTCGACGGCCAGGCGGGTCGCGTCGTCGATCGAGATGCCGGCGCGGAAGCGCTTCTTCAGCGCGGACTTGGCGAAGAGCGAGCCGGAGCCGATCGCGTCGTAGCCGGTCTCCTCGTAGGGGCCGCCGGTGACGTCGAAGCTGAAGATCCGACCGGCCCGGGCCGGGTCGCTCGCGGCCAGGTCGAAGCCGGCGAAGAGCGGGACGACCGCGAGGCCCTGCATCGCCGCGCCGAGGTTGCCGCGGATCATCGAGGCGAGCCGGTTGGCCTTGCCGTCGAGCGAGAGCATCGCGCCCTCGATCTTCTCGTAGTGCTCCAGCTCCACCTGGAACAGTCGCATCAGCTCGATCCCGATGCCCGCGGTGCCGGCGATGCCGACCAGCGAGTACGCGTCGGCCGGGTGCACCTTCTCGATGTCGCGCTGGGCGATCAGGTTGCCCATGGTGGCTCGCCGGTCGCCGGCCATGACGACACCACCGGCGGCGGAGATGGCCACGATGGTCGTCGCGTGCGGCGCCAGGTCGGCGGCCATGCCCGGCGGCAGCGGCCGCCGGCCGGGCAGCATCTCCGGGGCCACCCGACTCAGGAACGAGGTGAAGGAGGACGTCCCCGCGTTGGTGAACACATCTGGTAGACGCCCGGATGGATCAAAGCCCGCTGCCACGTGGTTCCTCTCAGGTACGTGATCGCCCTGGCCAGCCTCGTGGGACTGTCACGGAACTGGCCAAGACCACCGTTGCAGTTGAAGCAGAGTATCCCGCGCACCCATCCGGTGCGATGATCGTGGTCCAGATGTTGCGGGTCCGCGCCGCCGCAGATCGCGCAGACGCCGCCCTGCTCGGCGAGGAGCTCGTCGAACTCCTTCTGCCCCACGCCGTAGCGGTGCCGCAGGTGGTACTCGCGGCTACCGCCGTAGAGCCGCTGCCGGGTCTCGTTGCCCTTGTCGTTGTGGCAAGGCTTGCAGTATCGGCCGTAGCCAGACCGGGCGGAGCGGTTACGGGGAAAGTCCGCGAGCGCCTTCGTCTCGCCGCATGCCGGGCACCGGCGGTGTCCATCCGGCACCACCGGTGCGGAACGGACGTCCCGGCCCTGCTGCTCCTTCAGCCGCTTGGCATAGCTGGCCTTCGAGCGCAGGTTGAAGCACGGTTTGCAGTAGCTGCCACGTCCATCGGGACGCTTGCTGTTACTGCAAAACTGCTCGAGCGGTTTCCACTCGCGGCAGTCGCGACAGCGGCGCTCTCCGTCGCGATCATTTGGGGAGCTAGGCATGTCCGAATTGACCGGCTATGCCCTACTGGCCCCCTTTTTGTACGTACCCCCTGACAAATTCCTCGGCATTTTCCTCAAGAACGGAGTCGATCTCGTCGAGCAGGTCGTCGACGTCCTCGGTGATCTCGGCGTGTCGCTCGGCCACCTCGGGGTTGGCCTCGGTGGTGACGTCCTCGATCTCCTCGCCCTGGCGGGACTTGCCGGACTGCGACTGGCCGCCGCTGTCATGAGTGGCCATTGCTGCCTCCTCCACGATCGTCTGCGATGAACTTACCTCGCGGGAGCGACGAAAAGCCCGCCGCGCGCCAGCTTCCGGCACTCGACGGGCGTCCGTCCGGTACGGCTCAGTTGCCGGTCAGCGTCTCCAACAGGTCCTTGGCGGTGTCGCACCGGTCGAAGAGCGCGCCGACGTGCTTGCGGGTGCCCCGCTCGGGCTCCATCATCGGCACCCGGACCAGGGACTCCCGGCCGACGTCGAAGATCACCGAGTCCCAGCTCGCGGCGACCACCTCGGAGGCGTACTGGGCCAGGCAGCGGCCCCGGAAGTAGGCCCGGGTGTCCTCCGGCGGCTCGGTCATCGCGGTACGCGTCTGCTCGTCGGTCAGCAGCGTCTTCATCGAGCCGCGGGAGACCAGCCGGTGGTAGAGGCCCTTCTCCGGCCGGACGTCGGAGTACTGGAGGTCGACCAACTGGAGCTTGTGCGAGCCCCAGGAGAGCTTCTCGCGCTCCCGGTAGCCCTCGAGCAGCCGCAGCTTGGCCACCCAGTCCAGCTCGTCGGCGCAGAGGAAGGCATCCCGGCCGAGCCGGTCCAGCACGCTCTCCCAGCGGGCCAGCACGTCCGCGGTCTGCTCGTCGACGTCGTTGCCGTACCGGTCGTCCACGAAGGACCGGACCCGCTCCAGGTACGCCCACTGGACGTCCAGCGCGGTCAGCTTCCGGCCGTCGCGCAGCCGCATCAGGTGCGTCAGGCCCGGGTCGTGACTCACCGCGCGCAGCTCGGCGACCGGGTCGGCGATGCCCAGGTCGCTGCCGAGCGCCTTCTCCTCGATCATGGAGAGGATCAGCGCCGTGGTGCCCACCTTGAGGTAGGTGGAGATCTCCGAGAGGTTGGCGTCGCCGATGATGACGTGCAGCCGGCGGTACTTGTCGGCGTCGGCGTGCGGCTCGTCGCGGGTGTTGATGATCGGCCGTTTGAGGGTGGTCTCCAGCCCGACCTCGACCTCGAAGAAGTCGGCGCGCTGGGAGATCTGGAAGCCGCTCTGGCCGCCGTCCTGGCCGATGCCGACCCGGCCGGCGCCGCAGACGATCTGCCGGGTGACGAAGAACGGCGTCAGGTACGCCACGATGTCGGCGAACGGGGTCTGCCGCCGCATCAGGTAGTTCTCGTGGGCGCCGTAGCTGGCGCCCTTGTTGTCGGTGTTGTTCTTGTACAGGTGGATCGGGTGGGTGCCGGGGATGGTGGCGGCCCGGCGGGACGCCTCGGCCATCACCCGCTCCCCCGCCTTGTCCCAGCGGACGATGTCGAGGGGGTTGGTCACCTCGGGGGTGGAGTACTCCGGGTGGGCGTGGTCGACGTAGAGCCGGGCACCGTTGGTGAGTATCACGTTGGCCAGGCCGAGGTCCTCGTCGGCGAGCGCCTCGGCCGGGTCGTACGCGGCGCCGGAGTAGGTGAAGCCGCGAGCGTCGCGCAGCGGCGACTCCTCCTCGTAGTCCCACCGGGCCCGGCCGCCACGGTTGAGCTCGGGGCGCGCCCCGTAGGCGTTGACCACCTGGGACGAGGTGACCATCGGGTTGGCCCCGGCCTGGCCGGGCACGGAGATGCCGTACTCGACCTCGGTGCCCATGATTCGTCTGACGCTCATCGACCTACCCGCTTCGCTCGCCCATCCCGGTGCGCCGTCACGTCGAGCGTAGTCGCCGGCACGCGGGATGGGGGCGTGCCGACCGGCGGGCGTACGTGTCGGCCTCCAAGCGCGGAGGCCCGCGGCGCGTCGCGCGCCACGGGCCTCCGTCGGAGCTGGTCCTTCTCAGAGGTACTGGCCGGTGTTGCTGGCGGTCTCGATGGACCGGCCGGCCTCGGCGCCCTTGCCGCCGGAGACGAGCGTGCGGATGTAGACGATCCGCTCGCCCTTCTTGCCGGAGATGCGGGCCCAGTCGTCGGGGTTGGTGGTGTTGGGCAGGTCCTCGTTCTCCCGGAACTCGTCGACGCAGGCGTCGAGCAGGTGCTGCAACCGCAGCCCCTTGCGCCCGGAGGTGAGGAACTCCTTGATCGCCATCTTCTTGCCCCGGTCGACGATGTTCTGGATCATCGCGCCGGAGTTGAAGTCCTTGAAGTAGAGGACTTCCTTGTCGCCGTTGGCGTAGGTCACCTCGAGGAAGCGGTTCTCCTCGGTCTCGGAGTACATCCGCAGTACGACCGCGTCGATCATCGCCGCCACGGTGGCCTGAGGGTCGCCGCCGTGCTCGGCCAGGTCGTCCGGGTGCAGGGGCAGCCCGGAGAGGATGTACTTGGAGAAGATGTCCTTGGCCGCCTCGGCGTCCGGACGCTCGATCTTGATCTTCACGTCGAGCCGGCCGGGGCGCAGGATGGCCGGGTCGATCATGTCCTCCCGGTTGGAGGCGCCGATCACGATGACGTTCTCCAGCCCCTCGACACCGTCGATCTCGCTGAGCAGCTGCGGGACGATGGTGTTCTCCACGTCGGAGGAGACGCCGGAGCCACGGGTCCGGAAGATCGAGTCCATCTCGTCGAAGAAGACGATCACCGGGGTGCCCTCGCCGGCCTTCTCCCGGGCGCGCTGGAAGATCAGCCGGATGTGCCGCTCGGTCTCGCCGACGTACTTGTTGAGCAGCTCGGGGCCCTTGATGTTGAGGAAGAAGCTGGTGTGCTTCTCCTTGCCCTCCCGCTCGGCGATCTTCTTGGCCAGCGAGTTCGCCACCGCCTTGGCGATGAGCGTCTTGCCGCAGCCGGGCGGACCGTAGAGCAGGATGCCCTTCGGCGGCCGGAGCTGGTGCTCACGGAAGAGGTCGGCGTGCAGGAAGGGCAGTTCCACGGCGTCGCGGATCTGTTCGATCTGCGACTGGAGGCCACCGATGTCGGTGTAGCCGACGTCGGGCACCTCCTCCAGGACCAGCTCCTCGACCTCGCTCTTCGGGATCCGCTCGTACGCGTACGCCGAACGGGGTTCGATCATGAGCGAGTCGCCGGCCCGGATCGGCGTGCCGATCAGGGTCTCGGCGAGGTGCACGATCCGCTCCTCGTCGGAGTGCGAGACCACAAGCGCCCGGTCACCCGCAGCGCCCTCGGGACCCGCCAGGATCTCCTTGAGCATGACCACCTCGCCGACCCGTTCGTAACCGAACGCGTCGACGATGTTGAGGGCGTCGTTGAGCAGGACCTCCTGGCCACGCCGCAGCTCGGCGGCGTCCAGCGAGGGCGAGACGGCGACCCGGAGCTTGCGTCCGCCGGTGAAGATGTCCACCGTGCCGTCGTCGTGCGCTGCGAGGAAGACGCCGTAGCCGCTGGGCGGCTGGGCGAGCCGGTCGATCTCCTCCTTGAGCGTCACGATCTGCGCGCGAGCCTCCTTGAGGGTGCTCACGAGCCGGTCGTTGTTCTCGGTGAGCCGCGCCAACTGTGCCTGGGTGGCCGCCAGCCGCTCTTCGAGCTGCCGGACGTGTCGGGGGCTTTCGGTCAACTTGCGCCGCACCAGAGCGAGTTCCTCTTGCAGGAACGCGACCTGCGTGGAGAGATCGTGGGCTTCCTTCTCCCACCGTGCGGCGCGCGAGTCCGCGTCGTCGCTGCGTGCCACGTCCCACCTCCCCGGGGGGCTTGAACGTTCTGCCCTAACACTAGCCGCTATGCGGCCGATTCGGTCCCACGCAACGCCCTCGTCACCGAACCTTGATCGCCAAGGGACGCGTGAGGGGCAGGTCCGGGCGTTCGGGTACCGTCGGGGGGTGGGACGGGAGAACATGGGGGGTGCACCGGTGGCCGAGGTCGCGACCGACCAGTTGCAGGTCTGGGTGGACCAGGATCTCTGCACGGGTGACGGGCTCTGCGTGCAGTACGCGCCGGAGGTCTTCGAGTTCGACGTCGACGGCCTGGCATACGTCAAGGGCCCCGACGGCGAGCTGCGGCTGGCCCCGGGCAGCCGGGTCGACGTGCCGGAGCACCTGCGCCTCGAGGTGATCGACTCCGCGAAGGAGTGCCCGGGCGACTGCATCCACGTGGTGCGCGGCAGCGACGGCGTCGAGGTCGCCGGCCCGGAGGCCGAGGACGACTGACCGTCGGCAGACGACGAAGCGGGCCGCGGACGACGACGTCGTCCGCGGCCCGTGTCGGTTCCCGGGCCCGGCCGGTCAGAGCATCGGGCGGCCGACCACCGAGGCGACCAGCCGGGCGAACTCCTCCAGCCGGGCGATCTGGCCGGCGCCGCCGTCGTCGAGGGTCTTGCCGAAGCGCAGCGCGTCGTGCCGCGGCGCGCCGACGATCTCGTCGCCGGGCGGCGCCTCGTCCAGCGAGGTCAGCAGCAGGTAGACGTCGATGCTGTCGACCCGTACCTCACCGCTGTCGGACCGGGTCAGCCGCCGCCGGCAGCCGACCTCGGTGACCGTGGAGACCGGCACCACCCGCAGCGACGAGGTCATCGAGCCGGGCGGCCCCTCCCCCGGCGGCACGTCCTCGCCGTGCCAGAGCACCAGCCGGCTGCCGTCGCAGACGACGACCTCCTGCCACACCCCGTTGACCTCGTTGACGAAGCGTTCCAGCGTGAAGCCGAGCACCGACGCCCCGCGCAGCACCCCGCCGAGCGCCTCCAGGGCGATGTCCGGGTCACGCAGGTACGCCCGCGCCGCCGACTCGAGGTCGGTGTAGGGCGACCAGTCGGGGAACACGGCCGGCAGGTCGCCGCCGCCGAAGCCGGGCCGACTCATGCCACCTCCACCAGGTCGTGCCGCCGACCCGCACCGGCCGGCGGAGTCCACCCGTTCACTCCCAGCCGCCCCGCACCACCGTCACGGCAGCTCCACCTCGTCCGCGGTGGTCGGCGCCGCACCGGCGGCCTGCGCGGCCGCCGCCTGGCGGGCCTCCGCCAGTTCGCGCAGCGCCTGCTTGCGTTCGGCGTACGCCTCGGCGCCCTTGCTGGGCTTGCGGCGCCGCGGCGGGGCGGTGACGCCCGGAGCGAGCTTACGCGCGGAGACCAGGAAGGCGGTGTGGGCGATCATGCGGTGGTCCGGCCGGACGGCCAGCCCCTCGGCGTGCCAGTCGCGCACCAGCGACTCCCAGGCCCGCGGCTCGGTCCAGCCACCGCGCTCGCGCAGCGCCTCCACCAGCTCGGAGAGCTGCGGGGTGGTGGCCACGTAGCCGATGAACACGCCGCCGGGCAGCAGCGCCCGCTCGACCATGTCGAGGGTCTCCCAGGGGGTGAGCATGTCCAGGATGATCCGGTCGAAGCCGGTCTCCGGGCAGTCGGCGACGTCGCCGACGTGCAGCTTCCAGGCCGGGTGCGGGGCGCCGAAGAACGCCTCCACGTTGCGCCGGGCGATCTGGGCGAAGTCGTCGCGCATCTCGTAGGAGTGCAGCTCGCCGCCGGTGCCGACGGCGCGCAGCAGCGAGCAGCTCAGCGCGCCGGAGCCGGCGCCGGCTTCCAGCACCTTGGCGCCGGGGAAGATGTCGCCCATGGCGACGATCTGCGCGGAGTCCTTGGGGTAGATGACCTGCGCGCCGCGCGGCATGGAGAGCACGTAGTCCGACAGCAGGGGACGCAGCGCGAGGAACGCCGTCCCGCCGCCGGAGGTGGTGACGACGCTGCCGTCGGGCTGCCCGATCAGCGCGTCGTGCTTGAGGATGCCGCGGTGGGTGTGGAACTCCTTGCCGGGTTCCAGGATGACCGTGTGCATCCGCCCCTTCGGGTCGGTCAGCTGGACCCGGTCGCCGGGGCGGAACGGCCCCCGGTGCACCGGGGGCAGCTCCGGGATGGCGGCGGGCACCGGCGTGCCGTTCTGGGCCGGGAGGGCGGGGGGATGTGCTGCGGTCACCTGTTCATCTTCCGTGTGGGTTCGAGGACCTGTGCGAGATCCGCGATGTGCAGAACGCCGACGACATCTTCGCCTGACGTCACCACGTACCGTGCGCCCGGGTGGGCCCGCACGGCCGCCATCACCCGCTCGCCGTCGAGCCCGGCCGGCACGGTGGGCAGTCCGGCCAGCGACCGGGCCACCGCGTCCACCGCCACCCAGGGCCGGCGTTGCGGGGGTACGGCGTCCGCCGCCGCCTGCTCGACCAGGGCGACCGGCCGACCGGCACCGTCGAGCACGGCGAGCGCAGCCCCGGGCGGGGCCTGGGCGTCGCGCCGACGCTGGGCCTCGGCCAGCGGGGTGCCGGTGGGTACGCCGAAGATCGGGCGGGCCAGCCGGGACAGGTCGATCAGCGGGACCCGGCGGCTGATCCGGGCGTACCGGACGGACTGGCCGGCGCCCCGCCAGAGGGTGAGCGCGACCAGCAGCATCAGCGGCAGCGCCAGGGGGACGAGGAGCTCCTCGACGGTGAGCCAGACGACTCCGACGGCGGTGGCGACCGCGACGGCCCGGCCCACCCAGCCGGCCACCTCGGTGGCCCGGTGCCGGTCACGGGTGGCCGCCCAGACCGCGGCGCGCAGCGCCCGGCCCCCGTCCAGCGGCAACCCGGGCAGGGCGTTGAACAGCGCCACGATGACGTTGCTCAGCGCCACCTGCAGGGCGAGCTGGTGGGCCAGGGTGTGCGGCGGGAGGGCCAGGGTGGCGGCGACGGCCAGCGCGCCGAGCACCGCGGAGACCGCCGGACCGGCCAGCGAGACCAGCAGCTCCACCCGGGGGGTCGGGGCGTCCCGGTCCAGCTCGGTGTAGCCGCCGAGCAGCTCCAGGGTGATCCCGCGCACACCGATGCCGAAGTGCCGGGCGGTGAGGGCGTGGCCCAGCTCGTGCAGCAGCACCGACCCGAGCAGCGAGATCACGAACCCCAGGCCGATCAGGTAGCCGCCGAGCGGGGGCAGGCCCAGCCGGTCCCGGGCGAACTCGGCGTACGCCACGGTGATCAGCAGGGTGAGCAGCAGCATGGAGACGTTGAGGCGCAGCGGCACCCCGAACACCCGCCCGACGGTCACGCTCGTGCGCCGGCCGGGCCGGCGCGGGGCGCGGGTGCGGGTCTCCACCGGCCCGATGCTACGCGGTGGAGATCATGCACCGGTGCGGCGATCACGGCGCTGTCACACCGGTGCCCTAACCTTCGGGGCATGACGGCGGAACCGGTGATCGACCAGCAGGACACCCCGGCGGCAGCGTTGCCCGCCACAGTCCGGGCGTCGCTGTCGCCGTCCCGGGCGGCGGATTTCAAGACCTGCCCGCTGCTCTACCGGTTCCGCAGCATCGACCGGCTGCCCGAGCGGCCGACCGTCGAGCAGGCCCGGGGCACGCTGGTGCACGCCGTGCTGGAGCGGCTGTTCGATCTGCCGGCGGGCGGGCGCACCCCGGACGCCGCGGGTGACCTGGTCGCCCCGCAGTGGGACCGGCTGGTCACCGAGCAGCCGGAGCTCGCCGGCCTGTTCGCCCCGGGCGACGAGGTGGGCGCCGCAGAGTTCCTCCGCTCGGCGGCCGCCCTGCTGGGGGGCTACTTCGCGGTGGAGGACCCGCGCCGGCTGGAGCCGGCCGAGCGGGAGAGCCTGATCTCCGCGGTGGTCGACGACGAGCTGCTGATCCGGGGCTACCTCGACCGGCTCGATGTGGCGCCGGACGGCGCGCTGCGGGTGGTCGACTACAAGACCGGCGGGGCGCCGCGGGAGGCGTTCGAGGCGCGGGCGCTGTTCCAGCTGAAGTTCTACGCGCTGGTGCTCTGGCGGACCCGCGGCGTGGTGCCCCGGGTGCTGCGCCTGCTCTATCTCAAGGACGCCGAGGTCTGCGACTACTCCCCCGACGCCGACGAGCTGCTGCGCTTCGAGCGCACGGTGGTGGCGCTCTGGCAGGCGATCGAGCAGGCCACCGCCCGGCAGGATTTCCGGCCGAGGCCGAGCCGGCTCTGTGACTGGTGCAGCCACCAGGCGCACTGCCCGACCTTCGGCGGCACCCCGCCGCCGTTCCCGCAGCGGCCGGCGGCCCCCGATCCGCTGCGCGACGCCCGGTCCGCCCCGGCCGCCCCCGGCGCCGACGAGTGAACCTCCGCCCTGCCACCGGAGGCCGGGAGTAACGGGCCGCCCTGCCACGGGAGGCCGGGAGTAACGGGCGGCCCGTCGCGGCGGCCGGCGGCCAGCGGCACGGCCGCCGGTGCGCCCGGCTAGCCGGGCCAGGGTCCGTTCGATCACCGCCGCCACGCACGGTTAGCTGGGCCAGGGCCGCGTTCGATCACCGCCGGCACGCCGCTCTCACGGCAGGCCAGCCGGGCGCCGCCGGCCACGGGTGGCCCTCTACGGTGGGAGCCTGCGGACGGCGAGCACGACGGGGGGCGCGGATGGGGCAGGTCACGGCGGGGCGACCGGTCCGGATCCTGCTCGCCGACGACCAGCCCCTGCTGCGCGCCGGCTTCCGGATGGTGCTGGGCACCCACGACGACCTGGACGTCGTGGCCGAGGCCGGGGACGGCCAGGAGACGGTGGAGCTGTCCCGCCGGCTGCTGCCGGATGTGGTGCTGATGGACATCCGGATGCCCCGGCTGGACGGGCTGGCCGCCACCCGGGCGATCGTCGACGCCCGCCTGCCGGTGCGGGTGCTCATCCTGACCACGTTCGACCTGGACGAGTACGTGGTGGGCGCGCTGCGCGCCGGGGCCAGCGGGTTCCTGACCAAGGACGTGCCGGCCGAGGACCTGGTCACCGCGATCCGGACGGTGGCCGCCGGGGAGGCGGTGCTCGCGCCGCGGATCCTCAAGCGGCTGCTGACCCGGTTCGCCGACGCGCTGCCCGACCCCGCGTTCACGCCGCCGAAGGTGCTGGGCACGCTGACCGAGCGGGAACGCGAGGTGCTGGTGCAGGTGGCCCGTGGGCTGTCCAACGCCGAGATCGCCGTCGCCCTGTCGATCAGCGAGACCACCATCAAGACCCACGTCGGGCACGTGCTCACCAAGCTGGGGCTGCGTGACCGGGTGCAGGCGGTGGTGCTGGCGTACGAGACGGGCCTGGTACGTCCTCAACGGTGACCCCCCGGTCACCGTTACGCCGTGCTCATGCGTCCGGATGCTTCCCTCTCCCGGGCGTTCGCCGCGCCGATGGCGTCGACCCGGCCCCACCGCCCTGGAATGTCGAGCAGCTCGATCCGGCCGAACCGCTCGGGCACCGCCGGCGCGACCACCAGATCCTCCCCGTACGGCTCGAGGCCGAGCACGGTGCGTACCAACAGAAGGGGCGCTCCGGTGGCCAGGGCCTGCGGGCTGTTCGCTGCGGGGTACGAGACCGGGTGCCCGGTCAGCTCGCGGTCGTAGCCGCCGAAGGCCTCCGGCAGGCGCCCATCGAAATACCGGGACGCGTCGATGATCCCCTCGGCGATGCGTCCCGCCTCGTGGGTGAAGCCGTAGCGCCGAAGGCCCCAGGCGATGAACGCGTTGTCGAAGGGCCAG